>JADGEG010000014.1 GCA_016744485.1 Arcobacter sp.
TAATAAATCTTTGCAACTTAAAGAGTTTGATATTTTTTATAAAAATCAATTAAAACTATTAAAAAATGTGCAAGAAGCTGTTAAAATCAATGAAAGATTATATGAACGAGGTTTTGAATATAAATATAAAGTTTTAGAATCAAAAATAAAATTATTAAATATCACTTATTCATTAACTAATCGACAAATAGAAAATGAGAAAAATAAAAAATATTTATTATTATTGCTTGAAAAGGAGAACTTATGCACTCATCTTTAATAGCTTTACAAATTATTGCTAGATTTCATGATATTTCTATAAATATAAAAAATATTATAAAAGAATATGCTTTAGAAGAAAATGAACCAAGTCAAGATGAAGTATTATTAATAGCCAAAAAGCAAGGTTTTAAAATCAAAATAAAAAATCTAGATATGGAAGATATTGTAGATAATTATCCTTTTCCTTTAATGGTCAAATTAAAAGACAATACTTATTGTGTTGTACTAAAAGAAAATAAAGATACAAAAGAAGCTATTGTTTTTTTTACTAATAAAAAAGAACCTGAAATTTTAAGCTTTGTGCAAATTGATAGATTAAAAGCTTCTTATTTTGTGATATCTGAAAAAATATTTACGAATAAATTAAAATTTTCTTTTGCTTGGTTTTTTAGACAAATATTGCATCATAAGCAAGTCATGTCTCATGTACTAATAGCTTCGTTTGTAATACAGTTGTTTGCACTAGTTACTCCTTTATTTACTCAAGTTATTTTAGATAAAGTCATAGCACATGGGAGTTTGTCAACTTTAAAAGTAATAGGTTTTGCTTTTATTACTGTTGGGGTTTTTGATTTTTTATTAAATGTTGTACGGAATTATGTTTTTTTTCATACATCTTCAAAAATGGATGCCACTTTAGGAGCAAAATTATTTAAACATTTAGTTAGTCTTCCTATTTCATATTTTGAAAGTAGAAAAGTAGGAAATATAACAGCTAGAGTTAGTGAACTTGATCAAATACGTGATTTTATAGCTGATAAGTCTATTAATGTTATTTTAGATTTATTATTTTCTGTTGTTTTTGTAGTTATTATGTTTTTTTATAGTGTAAAACTTACTTTTCTAGTTTTAGGTATTGTTACTTTAATAGCTATTATATATGTCGTATTTACTCCATTATTAAGACGAAAACTAGAAGAAAAATTTCAAATGTCAGCTCATTCAAATTCTTATTTAGTTGAGTCAATTACAGGAATTCAAACAGTTAAATCTTTAAGTGTTGAAGCTTCCATGCAAAAAAAATGGGATAATCATCTAGCTAAATATGTTGAATCTGGTTTTGACCTATCAAAATTATCCAATATATTAAGTGGCTTTAGTATGTTTTTAAAACAATTAATGACTATTGGTATTTTGTATTTTGGTGTTTTACTAGTAATTGATCAAAAACTTTCAGTTGGACAATTAATTGCATTTCAAATGTTTGCAAATCAATTTATTGGTCCAGTATTAAGGCTTGTAAATTTATGGAATGATTTACAACAAGTATTGTTATCAGTTGATAGAATAGGGGATATTTTAAATACTCCAAGAGAACAAGATGTGGAAAATGCCATTACTTTGGAGACATTACAAGGTGAAATAAAATTTGAAAATGTAAATTTTAAATATTCTCTTAATACCCCTAATGTTTTAAATAATATTAATTTTACAATAAAAGCAGGTCAAACTATTGGTTTAGTTGGGAGAAGTGGAAGTGGAAAAAGTACAATTACAAAATTAGTTCAAAGGCTTTATGTTATTAATTCAGGAATGATTTATATAGATGGGGTTGATTCAAGACATTTAAATCCAAAATGGTTAAGATCTCATATAGGTGTTGTTTTACAAGAAAACTATTTATTTAGTGGAAGTATAAAAGACAATATAAGTTTATCAAAACCTAGTGCATCGATTGATGAGATTATTAATGCTTCTATGATAGCAGGAGCTCATGAATTTATAAGTGAATTTACAGAAGGCTATGATACTTTTGTGGGTGAAAGAGGGTCTTCTTTATCAGGTGGTCAAAAACAAAGAATTGCAATAGCAAGAGCACTTATTACTAATCCTAGAGTACTAATTTTTGATGAAGCAACATCAGCCCTTGATTATGAGTCTGAAAAAATAGTACAAGATAATATGGAAAAAATCAAACATAATCGTACCATGTTAATAATAGCACATCGTTTATCAACTGTTAGAAAGTGTGATGTTATTTATGCTTTGGATAAAGGTGAGATTATAGAATTTGGTTCACATTATGAATTAATGGAACAAAAAGCTTATTATTATAACTTGATAAAACAACAGGATTTAAGATGAAAAAATCATTTCATAAAATTATTCATTATATTACATCTAGAGCAGTAAAAAGTAAGTATTTATTACAAGATAAACATAGTTTTAAGCCTATGCTTATAGAAATAGAAGATAGACCAGTTAGTCCTGTTGGACATTTTATACTATGGACTATTGTTATAGTATTTTTGATCTCTTTAGGAGGTTTATATTTTGCAAAAATTGATGTAGTTGTAACTGCAAGAGGTAAGTTTATTCCTTCAGGAAATGTTAAAACAATACAAGCTACATATAATGGAATTATTAAAGATATTTTAGTTAAAGAAGGAGATATTGTTAAAAAAGGTCAGTTATTAATTAAAGCAGATGTTCAGTTAATTAAAACTAAGATACAAGCAAAACAAAATGAATCCAATAATCTTTTTATAAAACAAAAAAGACTTAGTTCTTTAATTGAAAATATAAATTTTTATTATGAACCTTATATGAAAAAAGAACAGTATAAATATGAAAAAAATATATTTAAAAATGAACTTTTTGCTTTAAAGAAAAAAGAATTAGTATTTTTAGGAAAAATAAAAAATGTTAAAGAAAAAATTATTATTAACAATTTAGAAAAAAATGCTAAAAAATCAACTTATGATTTAGAACAACTAAAAGAAAAACAATTAAAAGAAGTTATTGATATTATTCCTAGAATTAATTATGAAACTACTTATTATAAAATAAAATCTTTAAAAAATGAAATTAAAAGTTATGATAATAAATTAATAGCTTTAAAAAATAATTTAAAAGAATTAGAATATAAAAAAACTCTAGTTAAATATAATGCAAATTCAAAGTATTATTCAAAAATTATGGAAGCTAGAAAAAAAAATAATACTTTACAAGCTGAAATTCAAAATTTAACTTTACAAAAATCTAAATATAATATAATATCTCCAGTTGATGGTTATATTCTAAAAATTGATGTTAATACTCTTGACGGAGTGTTGACTCCTGCTCAAAAATTATTAACTATTGTTCCAAGTAATGTAAAAATATTAGCTCAAGTTGATGTCTTAAATAAAGACATAGGATTCATTTCAACCAATATGCCTACTCTAATAAAAGTTGATACTTTTGATTTTCAAAAATACGGCTTTATAAAAGCAAAAGTTAAAAAAATATCGACTTCTTCAATTGAAAGAAAAAAAACAGGTTTAGTTTATGAAGTATTTTTAGAAATTGATAAAGAATATTTAGTATATAATAATAAAAAGAAAATTCTTAAACCTGGTATGACAGTAACAGCTGAACTTAAAGTTGGAAAAAGAAGAGTAATAGAGTTTTTTGTTTATCCAGCTATTAAATATTTACACGAGGGTATGAGTATTATCTAAATTAGGTTTTATATTGATTGAACATAAAAAAAAACAATCTTTTCATAATAAAAAAATAGCAAAAACTTTTTCTTTAAGTTTTGTTTTAGTTGGTATTTTAGGCATAATCTTTTTAGATAAACTAATAGAAGTTTTTCTACTTAGTAATGATATGTCGAAACAAAGTCCTCTAAGTATTGGTATTTTATTTATAATATGCATGGGAATTATTTTATATTTTTTATTGCGACATATGCAAAAAATTATTTTCAATATAGAAAAATCATATAATGAGTTAAAACAAGAAGATCAAGACAGATTACTTCCTTATGAATTTGCTTTAAATAACTCAGTAGATGCAATATATTTATTTACTTTAGAAGCAAAATTTGTTTATGTAAATCAAGCAGCTTGTGATATGGTAGGATATTCAAAAGAAGAAATGTTAGATATGTTACTTGAGGAAATGGATCCAAATTTTGATAGAAACTCGGCTCAAAGTTGTATGTTAGAAATTAAAAACTCAAAATATTGGAGAATAGAAACAACACAGAAAAAAAAAGATGGAACTATTTTTCCTGTTGAAGTATCAGGGCATGGCTTTATTTATTCTGGTACAGATTATATATGTGCTTTTGGTAGAGATATGTCACAAAAACAAGAATATAGAAATAAAATTACAAAAATAAATAGTCAGTTAAAAAAATCATTAGATGAAAAAGAAATTTTATTAAAAGAAATTCATCATAGAGTAAAGAATAATATGGAAATAGTATCTTCTCTTTTAAATATGCAAGCAAGAAGAAGTAGTGATAATAAATTTAAAGATGCTATGAAAAAAAGTCGTAGTAGAATACATACTATGGCACTAGTTCATGAATTTTTATATTTAGGTGAGAATTTAGCATATATTAATTTTCCAGATTATATTAAAAAATTGGTTTATGACATAAAAGATATTTATATTGGACAAAATATTGAAGTTAATATTTATTTAAATATCGATAAATTAATTGTTTCAACAAATAAGTGTATACAAATTGGTATGGTTTTACATGAACTTTGTGTGAATGCTTTAAAATATGCTTGTAATGAAAATAAAGATAATATATTATCAATTAAAATGAATATTATAAATGAATTTATTAATATTAAAATAAAAGATAATGGTAAAGGAATTGAAAACATAACATCTTTGTATCAACATAACTCTATAGGAATGCAACTAATTCACTCTATCGTACAAGATCAATTAGATGGTGATATTGAATTTTCTAATAATAATGGTTTAGAATGTAATATAAAGTTTTTAAAAAAGGAGTTAGCTTATGGATAAAATCAAAATTTTAATTGTAGAAGATGAGTCAATTATTGCTTTAAATTTAAAAGAAACCTTATTTGAATTGGATTACGAAGTATGTGCTATAGTTCCAAATAAGTGTAGAACTATGAAAGTACTAAAACAAGGACTTGTTCCTGATTTGATTTTAATGGATATTTATTTAAAAGGACCAACTACTGGCATACAATTAGCTAAAGAGCTTAAGCATATACTGCCTAATATTCCTATTATATTTCTAACAGCAAATTCTGAGCTAGCAACTATAAAAGAAGCTTCTGAAGCTTTGGCTTATGGTTATTTATTAAAACCATATAAAAAAAGTGTTCTTCATGCAAGTATAGAAATGGCTTTAAAAAAAGCCAAAGATGACCGATATATAAATGAAGAATTAAATGCAACTCAAGCTATTAATAAAACCTTAGAGCATAAACTTTTTTTAAATAAAAAACAAGAAAAATCTTATATAAAATTAAAATATGGCTATTTGTTCGATAAAGAAACATCTTCTTTATATTATGGTAATGAATTAATTAAATTAACAAGTAAAGAAGTAGAAATAATAAAAATCTTATGTAAAACTCCAGGATATACTATCTCACAAGAACAATTAGAATATGCAACTTGGAAAGATGAACCAGCTGGTTATGCTGCTTTTCGTTCACTTTTATTTAGATTAAGAAATAAGATTCACAAAGACTTAATAGTCAATTATAATAATACTGGTTATAAAATAGAACCTTTATAAAATAAGATATAGTTACATGAGATATACTTATTTTTTTAATTAATCTACATTATTTAACTCAAAAACCCCATGACCTATTAGAATGATAGGTATATTCTTTTTTTTTGATAAATTTATTAATTTTTGTGTGGCTTTCTTAGCTCTTTGTTTTGTTTCTTGTATAGATTTACAGTTTTTACAATAACCAAATAACCATAATATTCTAAAAAATACTAGCCATATTCTAGAATTTATTTTTAATAAATTCTAGTTTAAAAATGCTAAGGGAGCTTCATTAAAAATATCATTACATTCATATGCTTGTTTGTACATTTACTTTGTTCATAGCTTGTTCTTGTATATAAATTTAAAGCTAATATTAGCATATTTATTATACAAATCTCATATTTAAATCCACTTTTTTTTATTAAAATTCATTATAAGTACAATTAAATTATATATTCAAATTAAGAGTTTTTAAATAAATCATTATTTCATCTTTTACATTTTGACTTGCACATAATGTATCTGGTATATTATCACAATATTGTTCAATTGCATTATAAACAAGTGGTAACCATTTTGAAATAATTGATTGAATATATTCTTTATTTCTATCAACTTCAATAGCCATTTTTACTAAAGCACTTGCCCATTTTCTATGTCTTAGACTATCATTATATTGTGATTGACTAAGAAGACCTAATAATGTATCATTATTGTTTTTTGCATAATCTGCAAATTGAACTTGAATTGATTCTTCAATTGCTGGTTTTGCAAGTAGATTTAATACAATAAATGTTTCAGACCAATCCCAAGCTATTAAAACTTTTTCCATTAGTTCTCTAAAGCCTTGCCATATTGGATCATTTTCCCAAGTTTGTTTTTCATTTATTCCAAAACCTAAATTATTAAATGTATTTGAAAGTTCTTTTGTTCTATATGCTGTATGAGTTAAAGATCTTAATTCATCTGCTGTTTGATATGTGGCACAATTTGTTATAGTACTAGCTGGTGCCATTTGTTGTAAATAAGCAGAACTAAGTTGTAATGTATGATATATATATCTAGCAGGGGTATAAAATCTTGCTAAATTTTTTGCATAATCTTCTAATAACATATGATCGTGACCTCTTTCATTCATTTGATTAAAGAGTCCATTTATATATATCTCTTGACCATCTTGTAAAATATTATATGTTCTATATACTAGTTTATCTGGATCATCAAATAAGTCCCAATCATTATGTTTTAAAGGACTATTATTTCTATAGTCAATATACCATTTTGACATAGGTAAATTTGAATCAAAAACGAAAGGTTTTTTTTGATCTTTCATATGAAAATGTAGTCTTTTTGAAACTATTTCATATTCACTTGGTTTTTTCCGTTTTCCTGCAAGATGAGACCATGTTTTTAATGGTTTTGATATTTCTAGAATTTGTGTTTGTTCATTCATAATATTTCCTTATTACTTTGTTATTTTAAAATAAAACTTTACCTAAGCATTCTTCAATTGTTTTTCTTTTTATAATCATTTCTTGATCACAAAAGATTCTAAGATATGCAGTTCTATCAACAATATGAACTTCTTTATTAGGATTATCAATTTGTGCTGCTTCTGCAACTGCTAGTGCAACATCACTTGTTCTTACTATAGGTCCTACATTATTATTATAAACTATACTAGTATTATCTGACATGCAATTTCCTTAATTATTTTTATCAACTGTGTGATTTTTCTGGAACAATTCCATTTATATTTACAAATATATCATTATTGTCAACTTTGGATGGATAAATTGAAAGTTTACAATCTGTTGGGTTTATTCCTTTTCCTGTAGATGAATTAAATTTCCATAAATGTGCCGTACATGTTAAAACACCATCTTCACTTAAATTTCCTTTTTTACTTAGTTTTATTTCTTGATGGGGGCATATATTTTGCACTATAACAATTTGTTCATTTGTATGTGCTATAACTAATACTTCTGTACCATTTTTTGTTACAAATGATTTCATTTCACCTTCCCAAACATCATCAAGAGTACATATTTTTTCATAAGCCATATTATTATATCTTTCTTATGTATTACTATAAAAAATTTCTATAGTTTCTGTTGGCAATAAATTTGCATCTTTAACTTTCATATTTCTTGAAAAAAGTTCTCCATTACTATGTCTTTTAATTCTTAAAATTTTATTTTCTTGAGGTAAAACTCTTCTATTTATAGAATGATATGCACATTTTTTTGCTACTTCATCCATAATATCCTCAGTGTCAACTGGTACTACTTGTATTACAAAATCATTTTCAAATAATGAAAATAATGGAAATGCTGCCATTTTTTATCCTTTTATTTTATTTATATTCTTTTGCCCATGCATAATTATGTGCATCTGAACCTATTTCACCTGGTGTCAATCCCATATATGCTAAAGCACCATTTAAATCTGGTGGTTGAACCATCCCAGCTAAAAATTCATCTACTAATGTCATTGTGTATTTATATCTATTTGGATCTGTTTGAAATGCCCATTTATCGACTTCAGAATTAAAATGATATAATCTTCCCTCATATTCTAATTGATAATCAATTAATTTATTTTTATCTCTGGTTTTATTTGGTGTTTGAATTAATGGTAAAAAACCAAAATTACAAACTACAGGAAGTGTTTCTGGAAGTGTTAAATGTTCTTTATCATTATTAATATTATCAATAATAACATCCCAACACTTGCCATATGTTGCATTCCAACCTGGATATTTTTCTTCTAACCATTTTCTTTCTTCAATTCCAACTGATCCTGTTGGATTCCAAAACAAAGTAGGTCTCCAAAACCATGAACCCATATGCATACCATGATGTTTATCAGCAATATCATTAATAAACTCATCCCAATACCAAGGTAAATCAAGTCCTATATCTAAAAGTTGTCTTTCAAATTGTGAAATTATCCATTCTTCCATAAATTCTTTAAATGATTGTTTTCTATGTTCTAATGGTGTATAATAATCCATAATGGGACCTGTAAGAACAGAAAATAATCTCCATGCTTTCCATATTGAAATATCAACCATTTGTTGGGCTTCTTCTTTTTTACCATTAGCAATAAGAATTTTTAATGTTGGTCCACCTTGCTGTGCATGTCTTGATTCATCAGTTTGAATACTTGAAATCAAACTTGCAAATGTATGATCTCCAGTTTCAGCCGCATCAGCTGCTAAACCTAAAAATTGCATATTTGTAAATCCTGTTTCAAATGAAAAAGTTAACATAATAGAAGTTGCAACTGCATCTCTTGTCATCATAATATCATCAAGAAAATTTTTTGTTGCAACTGCTGCCCATTGATTAGTGTGATATGATTTCCATGCCCAATCCCATTGTCTATTTTTATTTGTATATGTGTGAGGAAAATATAATTGATGTTGACCATGTCTATTTTCATCTAACATACCATAAGTAGCCATATTTCTATTGCCTGGTGCTTTAGAAAATCTTGCCATTCTAGTTTCTGCTATACTTGCTGCATATTCACCTAAAGCTATTCCACCATAATGCAAAATCATAATTGCTTCCCATCCTGGATCAACATTATCCATAAACTTAGACCTTGAAAGAGCAGCCTTTACAGAATAAATACCTGCATCTTTTTCTCTTTGAGTTCCAACATATTCAGAATATGTAACTTTATATGGTTCATCATAACTATCCCATGTTGATAGAGGAATATTTCTTCCTCCACTCATTTCTTCTGGAAGTAATTCATCTTCTTTTACATATTTAGGTGTCCAATTTGTAGCTCTTGTTAAATCATACCACTCTTCTCTTTTCATTAAAGACATTTTTACTCCTTATTGTAATAATAATATATAAATCGTTTTTTAATCGCTATGTTAAATTTATTCTGAAAAAAAATTAATAAGCATAGTGTTAAATCTATCTTTATATTCAATTTGAACCCAGTGACCACATTCTTTAAATATATGAAGTTGAGATTTGTTAATTAATTGATTAAGTTTTATTGAATTAGAAAGAGGTATAATTTTATCTTCTCTGCCATGTAATATTAAAGTATTATGTTTGATTTGTTTAATATCTTCTTCATTACTATTCATTTTATCTATACTATTTTGCCTAGGTGATGGAAATATTGAAGAAAATGACTCTTGAAAACCAGTTCTAATACTAGCTTCATATCTTAGTTTGATTAATTCATTTGTGACTAAACTTTTATTATAAGTAAACATGTTTAATAAAATTTCCATATTTTTTAAACTAGGTTTATATCCCCATACTTTATTTAATCCTTTAGTTAAAGTATGAGAAACAACCTATGGAACCCATTAAAGCCATTTTATTAAATCTATTAGGATGTTTAATAACTAAAGCAATAGCAATAGCTCCACCAAATGAATTCCCAACAAGATTTGTTTTTTTTATTTTTAAAGCATCCATTAAATCTATTATTTGTTTAACCCAAGTATCAATATTATACACAATATTTTTTGGTTTATTTGTATAGCCAAAACCTACCATATCAGGAGCAATAACCCTAAATTTTTTAGCTATTTCGGGCATAGTTAATTTCCAATTTGCAAATGCTTAAACACCAGGTCCTGAACCATGTATAAATAATATACTTTCACCCATTCCTAAATCATGATAGTTAGTATTAAAAGATCCTGTTTTTATACTATTTTTTATCTCTAAATTTGATATAATAATTTCCTATTTTATTATTTTATACAAATCTCATATTTAAAGATCCTAAGTCTTGAAAAGCAACATTTACACTATCCCCTTTTTTTACACTAACAGCAGCTGTAATTGCACCTGATAATATAAATGTACCAGCTTTTAAAATTTCCCCTCTTTTACTTAACATATTTGCTAACATTGCAATTGAAGTTGCAGGGTTTCCTAAAACAGCGGCAGCTGCTCCTAATTGTACGATTTCTCCATTAATTCTCATAACAACACCTAATGTTTTTAAATCTACATCTTGTATTTTTCTCATTCTTCCACCACTTACATATCTTGAAGATGAAGAATTATCAGCAATTACGGATTTTAAATCAAACTTAAAATTTGTATATCTTGAATCTATTATCTCAACAGCAGGAAGTATAAAATCAGTAGCTGATAATACATCACCAATATGACAACCTGGTCCCTTTAAATCATGTTTTAATACAAATGCAATTTCTGCTTCAACTTTAGGGTGAATTAATTCATCTATTTTTATATTTGCTCCATCTTCTAAGCTAAAATAATCTGCTAAATATCCATAACAAGGGTTAGAAACTCCCATTTGCTTCATTTTAGCTTGAGATGTTAAGCCCATTTTCATTCCTACTATTTTTGTACCTCTCTTTTCTTTATTTTCCCTTGCTTTCCATTGAATATTATAAGCATCTTCATATGTCATATTTGGATATTCATCTGTTATTTTTGTGATTTCATAATTGTCAACTTCAGCATATTCACAATACTTTGCTAAAGTTTCTATTGTTTTTTCATCTAAAGCCATTATATTAATCCTCTTTGTTTCGCCATATCTAAAGCTAAATCTTCTATCATATCTTCTTGCCCACCAACAGTTTTTCGCCGTCCTAATTCTTCTAGAATAGTTCTTGTATCTATTCCATATTTAAGCTCAGCCCTTCTTGCAAAAAGTAAAAATGATGAATAAACACCTGCATAACCTAAAGTTAAAGAATCTCTTGAAATTCTTGTAGGTTTTCCCATAATAGGAAGTGCTATATCTTCTGCTGCATCTTCAATTTTATTTAAATTAATTCCTGTTTTTACACCCATTCTATTTAAAACAGCTACTAAAACTTCTAAAGGAGTATTACCTGCACCTGCTCCAAATCCTGCTAAAGATGCATCAATTCGTGTTGCTCCTGCTTCAATTGCTGCTAAAGAATTTGCAACTCCCATTGCCATATTATGATGCCCATGAAAGCCTAATTCAATATCATTTCCAAATTCTTTTTTTAAAGCATTAATTCTTAAACTAACCATATCAGGCAACATATAACCAGCTGAATCAGTTATATATATACAATTTGCACCGTATGAAACCATCTTTTTAGCTTCTTGTACAAGTTTTTTTTCATTTGCCATATGTGCCATCATTAAAAAACCAACTGTATCTAAACTCATTTCTTTGGCTTTATTTATATGTTGAGCTGAACAATCTGCTTCTGTACAATGAGTAGCAACTCTTACAGTTGAAATACCATGTTCTTTAGCACTTATTAAATCGTCAACTATTCCAATACCAGGAAGTAATAAGGCTGAAATTTTTGCTTGTTTCATATTCGGTACAACTGCATCTAACCATTCTTCATTATTATGTGAACCAAAACCATAATTAAGTGAACTTCCACCTAAACCATCTCCATGTGTAACTTCAATCATAGGCACACCAGCTTCATCCATAGCTTGAGACATTTCTTTCATTTGTTTTAATGTAAATTGATGTCTAATTGAGTGCATACCATCTCTTAATGACATATCATGAATAGTAACTTGTTTACCTTTTAAATCCATAACTATGCTCCTTTGTTCTGTTGATTAATTAATTTTTCAGCCATTTGTTCTGCTATATTTGTAGCTGCTGCTGTAATGATGTCAAGATTCCCTGCATATTTAGGTAAATAATCTCCTAAGCCTTCAACTTCTAACCAAATTGATATTTTATTTCCATCAAAAATTGGTCCATTTTTAAGTGTATATCCTGGTACAAATTTTTGAACTTCTTTTATCATTTTATGAACAGACTGCGTAATTTTTTCTTTCTTTGGTTCATCAGAAGTTAAACAATGAATTGTATCTCTCATCATTAAAGGAGGTTCTGCAGGATTTAGAATAATAATAGCTTTCCCTTTTTTTGCTCCACCAATTTGTTCAATTCCAAGTTTTGTAGTTTGAGTAAACTCATCAATATTAGCCCTTGTTCCAGGACCTGCTGATTTTGAAGCTGCAGTTGCTATAATCTCTGCATATTGAACTTCTTGCACGGATGATACAGCTGCAATCATAGGAATAGTAGCTTGTCCACCACATGTAACCATATTTACATTTTGAACATCATTTTTAAGTAACTCTTCCATATTAACAGAAGGCACACAAAAAGGACCAATGGCAGCTGGTGTTAAGTCAATCACCATTACACCTAAGTCTTTTAATTTTCTATTATTCTCACCATGAACATATGCAGATGTAGCATCAAAAGCTATAAGAACCTCATCTTTTTTTATATGCTCCAACAATCCATCAACACCTTTTGAAGTAGTTTTCATGCCTTCTTTTTTAGCTCTTAACAAACCATCAGAAGCAGGGTCAATCCCTACCATCCATAATGGATTTAAGATTTTACTTCTTTGAAGTTTATACATCAAATCTGTTCCAATATTTCCAGACCCAATTAATGCACAATTAATTTTCATATTTCTTCCTTAAAAATAGTTCCTATTTGGAAAGAACCTTTTATTCTTTTATACAAATCTAACAGAAGCAGAACCAATTCCACCTATATTAATAGTCATATTATCACCTGTTTTAATAGTAACCATAGCACATAAAGCACCTGATAAAATAACCTCACCAGCTTTGAGTCCCACACCTAGCTTTCCTAAAGTATTTGCTAACCAAACAACAGCATTAACGGGGCTTCCAAGGGCAGCAGCACCTGCTCCTGTATGTAATAATTCCCCATTACACTCTAAAGTTAAACCACAAGTTGTTAAATCAACATCAAAAGGACTTACACCTTGTCCACCAAATACAATATATCCACACGAAGCATTATCTGCAACTGTATCTTGAACTTTTATTTTCCAATCTTGAATTCTAGAATCAACAATTTCAAAACAAGGCATTACAAATTTTGTTGCTCTTAATACATCAGCACTTGTAATTCCAGGTCCTTTTAAATCTTCTTTTAAAACAAAAGCGATTTCACCTTCAGCTTTAGCTTGAATCATCTTATTTGTTACATCAATTTCATCACCATCAGAATGAATCATATCTGATAATAAATATCCAAAGTCAGGTTGATGAACACCTAACATATCCATAACCACCTTTGAAGTTACTCCTATCTTTTTCCCAATAATTTTTACACCATCATCTTTTATTCTTCTTTTAATGAATATATCTTGAATTGCATATGCATCTTCAATTGTGATATTTGCTTCTCTTGAAGTAATGGGTTCAATTGTACTATTTGCTTTTAAAGCTTCATATAATTCATTTCCATATTTGTTTATTTTTTCATTAGTCATTGACATAAGTTAATCCTATTTTACATTTTTATACAAATATTTTTAAGTTCAGTATAAAATTCTAAAGAATGATGACCACCTTCACGACCTATTCCTGAACCTTTCATACCACCAAAAGGAGTTCGTAAATCTCTTAGAAACCAAGAGTTAACCCACACAATTCCTGAATCAATTTTAGATGCAACTCTATGAGCTTTGTCTAAATCTTGTGTAAAAACTGTAGATGCCAAACCATACTGTGTATCATTTGCCATTTTTATTACTTCTTCTTCTGTATCAAAAGGTGCAATATGACAACAAGGTCCAAATACTTCTTCTTTAACTACAGTTGCTGTTTCACTAAGACCTGTCCATATAGTTGGTTCTACAAAAAATCCATTTTTAAGCTTAGCTTCCATTTTTGGAACTCCTCCACCTAAAATAATATTTGCACCTTCTTTTTTAGCAATATCATAATATTCTAAAACTTTATCTCTATGAACTGCACTTACAACAGGCCCCATATCAACAGATTCATCGTTATAAACACCCACTTTTAGTTTTTGAGCTGATATTTTTAATTTTGCTACAAATTCATCAAAAATTGGTCTTTGTACATATACTCTTTCTGTTCCTAAACATACTTGTCCAGAATTTGCAAAAACAGATCTAGTAGTTTCAGAAATAGCCTTTTGTATATCACAATCAGCAAAAATAATTGCAGGATTTTTACCACCTAGCTCTAATGAAATATCTCTTACTCCATTTGAACAAGCTTTCATAATTATTTCACCAGTTTTTGTTTCACCTGTAAATGTTAGTGCATCAACATCTTTATGTTCAGTAAGTAAATTACCTGTGATTGATCCTCTTCCTTGTACAACATTATAAACACCAGGAGGAACTCCAACTTTAGACATAACTTCACCTAAAAGTGATGTTGTTGTAGGAGTTACTTGAGATGGTTTTACTACAACTGTATTTCCACAAGCAAGTGCAGGTCCAACTTTCCAAGTCATTAATAACAATGGTAAATTCCAAGGAGAAATAACTCCAATGACACCTTTAGGCTGTCGCATTGAATAGTTCATTGCTATTTTTCCATCTGGAGTGTCCATTCTATATGCTTCATCAGCTATACTTTTCATCGTATCAGCAAAAACTTTGAAATTTGCAGCTCCTCTTGGAATGTCAATATTTCTAGCAATTGAATATGGTTTTCCTGTATCTAAACATTCTGCTTCTAAAAAATCATCAAATCTTCTATCCATTTCATTTGCAATTTCATACATTAAAGCTATTCTATCATTTAGCTTCATTTTTCCCCACTCATCTGTCAATGCAACTTTTGCAGCAGAAACTGCTGCATTTACTTCAGCTTCTCGCCCCTGTGCTACTTTTGAAATTAACTCAGCATTTGCTGGATTAAAGTTATCAAAAAACTCTTTACATTGTGAGTCTATAAATTGTCCGTTTATATAGTGTTGTACTTTTCTTATCATCATTTTTCCTATTTAATACTTCATTTTAGATTTAGTTTATTAATTCCTGTTTGTGCACAAAGAATATCTTCTTCTTCACTTCCACCTGAAACACCAATGGCTCCTATGGTTTCTTTATTTATTAAAATAGGAAGTCCACCACCAAAGGGTATTAGTCTATGCCTATTTGAAAATCCTTGCTCTAAATGTTTTTTTTCTTTAAAAACATTTGTCCATGTATTTGAACTAAATTTAAAACTGGCACTTGTATATGCTTTATCTTTTGCTATATTTATAGAATGAATATACGAATTATTCATTCTTAAAAAAGCTAGTTCCAAACCAGCATTATCACAAACACTAACAGCAATTCTTATATTTAATTCATCAGCTTTTTTAATGGCTTCTTTACAAGCTATTAATGCTGCTTTTAAAGAAATGTTTGTATTATTTATTATCATACTCATATTAAATCTTAGGTATACACAGTTGTAAATGATTCAACAGGTTGATTTGTATGATAAAAAATTCCTTTCCATAATTTATCTTCTGTCCAAGTAATAGTAGGCATATCAGGATAAACTGCATATCCAAGTCCTGCAAAAGTTTCATTTCTATTTCCAGATGGATCAAAGAAATAAATTGTATTTCCTCTTGTGATTCCATGTCTTTGAGGAGTAACATCAACCTTTACATCATTTTTAGATAAAATATCAGCAGCTTTTAAAATATCTGCCCAATCATCTAAGAAAAATGCAAAATGATGAAGACCCATCTCCGGACCTCCTACAAATGCTATATCATGTGGAGTATTTCCAGCACTTAACCAAGTTGCAAGTTGTACATCACCATCTGGTCCTACCATTACTTGCTCTGTTAATTTCATATCAAATACTTCTTGCATAAGTTTAGTGCTTTCAGCTACTTTATTAATTCCAGCTTCTGGATTTAATTCACACATTAGTAAGGCATGATCTAACCAATGAGAACCAACTCCTGTTAAACCATCAGGCCATGGTTCTGGATTTGTGACACCTACATCTTTTCCTACAAATTCTTTTTGTGCATATAAAATCATTTCATGACCAGAAGGTAAATTAAAAGTTAGTGTTCTTCCACAAAATATTACTTCATCTTCTTTTTTTTCAACAACACTTATTCCATATGCTTCTAATTTTGTTTTTAAATCATCTAAATCACAGTCTTTTTCAACTTTATATGCAATATTGTTCATACCAGCTTTATCATTTGGAGTTAATACCACTGAGTATTTATCCCATTCATCCCAACATTTTAAATACACTTTACCATTTTCATCTTCATGAGTAATTCTCATATCCATTACTTTTGTATAATATTTCTTCGAAACTTCCATATCAATTACATTAATATCAATGTGTCCTATTCTCATAATTCCCATAATAAACCCCTTTTATTTTATACAAAACCGTATTTTTTTTCTTTATTTGTTTTACATTGTTTTTTCCCAATAAATTCAAATTCTATATTTGACATTGGAAAAACTCTACATGCAAGAACAAAACCATTATCTTCTTCTTCTTTACTTATATATTTCCTACTCATGGATAGTTTTTTAAACTTCCCATTTAAAATTTTAATTTTACAAACACCACAACCACCACCATGACAACCATTTGGTGCTTTATTAATAGAGTTTTTATGCATTGAATCTAAAATATGTTTAGATTCATCTACTAAAAAAACTTTTTCATGATCTTTCATAGTTAAAGTAAAATTTTTCATATATAAGTCCAAAGTTATAGTTATGTAAACAAAGATAATTTTAGTAAAAACTATTCGCTAATTAATCGCAATATATAGTGTATTAATTAAAAGAAGTAAAATTTTATAATTTAAATTAAGTGTGTAAATATTACTTTATAATATAAAAAGAAACTTGATTTATTTTTATAAATGGGACTGTTCAATAATCTGTGTCAGCATCTAGTAATTCCTAAAATTGAATCATAAATTTAGTGTTTTATCTAGTCTTCCCTCAAAGTAAATTGAG
>JADGEG010000015.1 GCA_016744485.1 Arcobacter sp.
TTCTAATTTTAGGAATAAGAATATTAAATTAAGTGGTTTGTTTTTATAGGGATATTATAGTATGACAATTAGCCTTTTATTCTTATTTTCGACATCTTGCATTTGTGAATTAAACATATAGATTTTATTTTTATTATTTTAAATTATAAACTATTTACAATATCATTTATTATTAAATAAAGATTATTTATAGATTGTATCTCTACCTTTTCTCTTCTTGAATGTGGAAAATAAATATTTGGTCCAATGGAAGATATTTTCATATTTGGAAACTTATCTTGAAATATTGCACATTCCAAACCTGCATGAATTGTTTTAAAAGAAGCATTAGTATCATATTTTTTATAAATATCTAAAACTTTTTTAGAAAACTCATTAACATTAGCTTCCCAAGCTGGATATTTCCCCGATGAACTTGTAATAAAATTATACTTTTCTAAGATATTAATAGTATGATTTTTGATATTATTTAACTCAGTATTATTCATAGATCTTGCACTTAATTCTAAACTCATACAATCTTTGCTTGTAGATATTTTTGCTAAATTAATTGAGCTTTGAACTGTATTTAATTTATCATCATAAGATAATACTCCATTTGTAAATGTATAAATATAATCTATAGTATCACTATGCCAAATTGAAAAATGTTTACTTTTATTAGGTATTTGTTTTATACAAATATTTTTATGTATTTTTACAGGTATATTTTTACAAACTATAATTGCTTTGACATTAACAGGAATAGAGTTAATTCTCTCGCCTCCATTTATATCTAAAAGCAGTGCATTTGATTTCTTAATTGTTTCAATAATTAATTTAATAGCATTTGGTATATTTTTGTCAATATCTAAACCACTATGTCCACCTTGTAATTTAGAAATACTTACTTCATATAAGTTAAATTTTTCTTTATTTTCAATAATACTTTTATTTGTGTTTTGTGCAAAAATATCAATACCTCCAGCACAGCCAATACATACTTCTCCTTCTGTTTCACTATCTATATTTAGCATATATTTGGAATTAAGTGTTAATTCAATATTTTTTGCCCCGATTAATCCTATTTCTTCATCACTTGTAAATAAAAACTCTAAATCATAATTCTTAGTCATTAAGTCCAACATATAAGCACACCCTATTCCGTTATCAGCACCTAATGTTGAATTTTTAGCTTTTAAGAATTCTTTATCTTCAATTATAATAGGAATTCTACCTTCATCTAAACAAACAATATCATAATGGTTCTGTAAACATAGTTTTGACAGTGAGTTTTCTTTTTTACATAAAATATTATTATAAGAATCAATATAAATTAAATAATCATATGTTTCTGCAAATTCTTTCATATAAGCTATAAAATTTTTATGTTGTGAGCTAGCTCGTTGTATAACTGTAATTTCTTTAAAAAGTTTGATAATATTATTCATTCTATTCCTATTTAATTAAAAGTTATTTGTTAAGTTTTTCTTTATATTTCTTTTGTTTATATAATTATTTAAACCTATATGATTGTTATAATGTAAGAGTTTAGCAATTTTTCTAACAGACAAACCAAGATGTAACAATTCTTCAATTTTATCTCTTTGTAAATCAAATTTAGATTTTTGAATAGTGCCTATTGGTTTTCCTAATTTTTCGCCTTTTAATACTTTTGCCCTTAATGCTTCTTTTGTTCTAAGACTCATAAGCTTTTTTTCTAATTTAATTGTCATTGAAATAATACCTAAAATCATCTGAGTTAAGGCATCTTTATCGTCAATTAATTCTAAGTTTTGTTTAATAATTATTATTTTAATCTTATGTTCTAATAATATTGTAATTATTTCTAAAATATTTTCTATTGTTCTTCCAAAAACATTTAAATCATATGCTATTAAAACAGAATTTTTTTCACAACTTTTTAAAAAATTCAATATATTTTTTTCATCATTTGGTGTATCAATAATAACTTCTATATTATGATACACTGTTATATCTTTTTGTTTCACATAAGAATTAATTGATTGGGTTTGTTCTTGTGTATATGCAACATTATAGGTGTTTATTCTTGTGAAAGTAAACATTTTTAACATAAATATTCCTTTATTTCTAAATTAGAATTTAATAGTATAAAAACATATACATAATGTTAATATATTATACATATATATTAGCTTAAAACAATCAATATTTTACTTTTTATATTTCATTAGTAATATTTGTTCATAAAGCATATTAGAAAAACCTAAAGGAAGATTTTTATTTTCTTTACTAACCACATCTATTATATTTTTTATTTGTTCTTCTGTCATATTTATGGCATTATTAAGAATAGTATTAGCAATTGCTGTTTTAAATTTATCTATTTCATTTTGAGTCATATTTCTTCTTTATCTTAAATTTATTTTAAATCTCCACTTAATTCATATTTATTTAAATAACCTCTTGGTGTTAAAACTAAACCATTTTTAGTAAGTTTTGTATTTGAATTACAAACTATTATAAGAGTAGACATAGATACAGTAGGATGCTCTATATCTTGAGATATTAAATCTTGTGCGTTAGTTATTAATATTTTTTCCTTTTTTTCTCTACCTACATTAGAAGCAATAACACAAATTCTATTTTCATATCCTTTTAATGCCTTTAAAAAGTTTTGATAAGGTAAAATTCTTTTTTGTGATTTTGGATTATAAATACCTAAAACAAAATCACAATCAAGTCCAGATTTTACTCTTTTATCTATTAAATTAATATCTGTAAGTCTATCAGATAAAGAAATAATAGAAAAATCTTGAGATACAGGAGCTCCCACTTTTGAAGCAGCTGCTAAAAATGATGTAACTCCAGGAAGTGATATAAGCTCAATTTCATCCCATAAGTCTTTCTCCTCCATTAATTCAACTATTAAAGTAGCCATACCATATACATTTACATCACCATTTGATATGATGCATGTAGTTTTACCCTCAAGTGCATATTGTATTGCTTGTAAACATCGTTTTATCTCATGGGTCATACCTGAAGTATAAAGTTCTTTACCATCAATTAGTGTTTTTAATTCTCGTGCATATTTACTATATGATACAACTACTTCGCATTCTGCTAATGCTCTTTGTGCTTGTGGGGTTATGTAATCAGTCCCTCCTGCTCCACTTGAAACTATATATAGTCTTTTCATTATACTGCTCCTGCTATTGTAACTTTTGTATTATAAACTTCTTTTTTAATAATTAACTCTTTATATTTTGAAATAAGTATAGATGAAGGTTCAGCAACACCTTTTAATCCAAAAAACTTTTTTGCTTTAGAATCGCTAAATTCACCTTTTAAAGAATTAATTTTTTCTTCATCAAAAAATTTAATATCAAAATCATATTTTTTTGCAAATTCTAAAAGCCCTACTTCATCTGCTTTTGCTTCGTATGAAGCAATATTTTGTATTTGTTTAAAATCTAAATTATATTTTTTTAAAAACAATACAACAGCTTCATTTATTTCTTTATAACTTGTATTTCTATTGCAACCAATACCTAAAAAAATTTTAGGTTCAAAACTCAAATGTTTACTCTTAAATGGGTTTATATTTACACACAACTCACTTATACACTTATCTACTAATATAATATTATTTGTATTTGGAATTGTATCAAAAATATTTTTATATGTTTGTACTTCTACATTTTTTTTATTTAATAATGCATTTGAAATTAGTGCTAATTTTTTTAAGTTTTTAATTTCTAAATTATTCTTTTTAGCAAACATCTCAAATGCTAAAGTATTTGTTTGATCGGTTGCTGTTGAAATAAAATTAATACAATCATCTATTCGTGAAGCAATAATATCACTTAATTCATTTGCTCCTCCTAAGTGACCACTTAAAAGTGGTACTATTTTATCTAAGGCTAAATTTATTACAATAACAGCTGGATCTGTTTCTTTATTTTCTAAAAAAGGTGAAATTTTACGTACAACTGCACCCATAGCTAAAATACAAATAATAGCATCATAAGCCTTCCATGCAGGGGCAATTATATCATCTAATTTGTTATATAAATGTAAATGCTCTAAATTGTGCTTTAAATCTTTTTTACCATAAACATTTACTTCATAATCTTCTAAATAAGTTACTAATTTACAAGCTGAGTTTAAACTTGGCTGATTTATAGTTACTATTGCTATTTTTAATTTTTTAGACATGTGTTCTTTTATCTCCTCTTAATTCTTTTACTAATGGTTTTACATATAAATGTGATTCTTGAGTTTCTTCTTGATGTAAAAAATCACCAAATAGAATTAAAGCAATTCCCTTTATATGAGATACTTTATTTTGTATATTTTCAATATCACTTTTATAAATACTCTCTTCCGTCCATGAAGCTTTTTGAACTACCCAACAAGGTGTTTTAGAACTATATCCAAGTTTATATGCAGTTTTTTTAAGTTTTGTTATTAATGAAATAGATAAATAAAATATTAAAGAAGAATTTTTACAAGCTAAGATATTCTCTAAACTTTCTGGATTTGGTGTTTTTCCTTCAATTCTACTTAAAATCACAGTTTGAGAAATCCCTGGAATTGTATACTCTATTCCTAAAGATGCAGCTGCTGCAAAAGCAGCTGTAATACCTGCTATTACTTTATATTCAATATTATTATCTTTTAAAAAGGAAATTTGTTTAGCTATAGTTGAATAAAGTGATGGGTCACCTGTATGAAGTCTTACAAAAATTTTGTCTTTATATTTTTTAAAACGTAAATATATATCGTCATATTTCATACCTTGTGAATCTTCAATTAAAGCATCATCTTTACACCAAGATAAAACTTCTTTAGGTATAAGTGAACCTGTATATAAAATAACATCTGCTTTTTGCAATATTTTTTGAGCTTTTATTGTTACTAAATCAGGATCACCCGAACCTGCACCTATAAAATAGATCATATATAGCCTTTTTATAAAAATTAAAATTTATTTAATATAGATTTTATATTTTTTATGAGAGATTTTCTTTTTTATCCAAACAATTAGGACAAATTCCATTAAATACTATTGAACTTGTATTTAAATTAAATTTACTTATTTGTTTTGCTTTATTTAATATAGTTGATATATCTAAATTTATGTCTATAATTGTATTACATTTTGAGCATATAACATGAGAGTGTTCTTTTTTAGATAATTCATAAACATTTTTTTTATGTGGTATTTTTACTTCACTTAAAAATAATTTTTCACACATAGTATTAATATTTTTATAAATAGTAGCTAGAGAAAGAGATGGGAATTTACTCTGTAATGATTTATATAAATCATCAATATTAATGTGACCATTTTTATACAAAATATCAACTATTTCTAATCTTTGGGGAGTAACTTTTAAATTATGATTTTGTAATATAGTTATATAATTCATATATTATCCTTATTTTTTATAAATATATTATAATTTATCATATTTTATCAAATATATTATAATTTAAACTTAAGTAAAGATATTAATTATTAAAGGATAATAATTTTCCTTTAAGTTTTTTTATGTCATAATCTTCTTATGGAAAAAAATTATCCATAAACTTAAATCTATTAGGTATACCTCAATGTCTAGAAACAAAGATATAGTGAATTATTTAAAAAACAAGGAGTAAATAAAAGATTAGTAAAAATATTTAATATAGATATGATTGTTGCTACTACAGCTTATATATAAAATAAATTTAAAAAACAGGAATTAAAAAATGAGACAATATGAATCATACAAATGTAATACATGTAAAAATGAAATCGAAATTCAAAATGTAGGTAAAGGAATAATTCATTGCTGTAATGAGCCTATGGAATTAATAACTTCTAATTTAACTTTAGTAAATTTAATGAAAGCTTTTGCTGGTGAATCACAAGCTAGAAATAAATATGAATACTTTGCTAAAGTAGCACAAAAAGAAGGTTTAAGAGATATAGCTGAACATTTTCAAAGAGCTGCTAATAATGAAAAACAACATGCAAAAATGGAACTTGCATTATATAATAGAATGATTAATGAAAACGAAAATAGTTTTGGAAATACATCTGCTAATCTTCAGATGGCAATAGATGGAGAATCATATGAAAATATAACTATGTATCCAGATTTTTCAAAAATAGCAAAAGAAGAAGGTCACAAAGAAGCTTCAAAATTATTTGCTAATATTGGTAAAATTGAAGTTGAGCATGAAAATATGTTTAAAATGCTTTTAGAAAGATTAAAAAAAGGTGAAGAATTTGTAAGCGAAGATAAAGAAGAAGCTTGGGTTTGTGAATTTTGTGGTCATGTTCACTATGGTAAAAAAGCTTTAAAAGTTTGTCCTGTTTGTGATCATAAACAAGAATATCAATCAAGATTGAATTCTAAAAAATAATTCTTACTAATATAAAAACTATAATTTAAGTGTAAAATAAACTATGTTAAATATTACTTCATAAACATAGTTTATTTTTGTATTGATATATTTATAAAATTCAATAAATAATCTAAACTTAAATATTATAACAAACTCTAAATTACTACTGTCGTAATCAAAAATACAACTAACTCCAAGCATACTACGAATATGATGTATAAACTATCCCAAATGCTGATGTAGCTTCATCAAGTTTGAAATATGGTTAAAGGGGACAAAAAGTAAAAATATCTCTAAGAAGTACTATAAAATCTAAAAAATTTAATAACACTATATTTCTTAAAAATTTCTTTGTTAAATATTCAAAAAAGAGTTAAACTCTTCCTTGTTCATACATAGATCGTAATTTATCTTTTTCTTTTTGTCTTTGTAATTTCTGTGCTTCTTTGGATCTAAATTCTAAGATAGAAAATTTTAATTGTACTAAAAATGATGCAGCGATAAAAATAGATGAATAAGTTCCAACTATAATTCCCACAAGCATAGTAAATGCAAAACCGTGAATAATCTCTCCACCAAATAAGAATAAAGTAATAACAACAAAAAATGTAGTTAAAGATGTCAAAGTAGTTCTAGATAATGTTTTTGAAACAGATTCATTAACCACTTCATTTAATTTTGATTTACTTGAAGTTTGAACACCTTCTCTAATTCTATCAAATACAATAATCGTATCATTTAAGGAATAACCAAGTATTGTTAAAATAGCTGCTAAGATATCTAAGTTTACTTCTATATTAAATAAAGAAATCATTCCCATAGCAATAGTAATATCATGCACTAAAGCAAATATAGAAGAAACTGCAAATCTCCACTCAAATCTAAAGCTTACATATGCAAGAATTATAAGTAAAGAAAGACCTAAAGCCATCAGACCTTTTTCTTTAAGTTCTCCTCCAACTTTTGGACCTACCATATCAACTCGTCTAATTTCAAACTTCCCACTAGATTTTAGAATAGAGGCTATTTGATCACCTATATCAGTTGATAAATTTGTTGAACTATTTGTAACCCTTATTACTATTTCTTTAGAAGAACCAAATTTAGTAATAGTTGAATTTGAATAATCTTTACTTTTTTTTAGTAATTGTCTAATTTCTTTTATAGGTGCATCTTTTGCATATTGTACTTGTACGATAGTTCCACCAGCAAAATCAATTCCTAAGTTAATACCTTTTGTTAAAAGTAAAACTATTGATACTATGACTAAAACAGATGACAGACCTAAAAAAGGCAATCTTCTACCCATAAAATTATATATTTTTTCTGATTTAAAAATTTCCATTATTTAATCCCAAACCATTTTTTTTGATTTTTATCTTTTTGAATTTTAGATAATAATGCTTCATAAATCCCATGTGTTCCTAAAATAGCTGTAAGCATGGAAGCTAAGATACCAATAGATATAGTAATAGCAAATCCTTTAATAGGTCCAGTTCCATAAGCATACAATATAACTGCAACTAATAAAGTAGTTATATTCGCATCTAAAATAGCTCTCATAGCATTTGAATATCCATTTTCTATAGCTTTTGGTATGGACATGCCTTTTTTTAATAATTCTCTAATCCTTTCAGAAATAATAACATTCGCATCTACTGCCATACCAATAGTTAATACAATTCCAGCCATTCCAGGAAGGGTTAATGTAGCTCCAAACATAGCCATAACAGAAATTATAATAAAAATATTTGTAATAAGTGCAATATTAGCAATAATTCCAGCATAAGAATAATATAAAATCATAAAAATAAAAACTAAAATAAAACCAGTAATAAGTGCAATAAGCGAAGCTTTTATAGAATCAGCTCCCAAAGATGGACCAACTGATCTTTTTTCAAGTAGTTCAACAGGTGCCATTAAAGCACCTGATCTTAAAGCAATAGCTACATTTCCAGCCTCACTTAAAGTAAAACCACCAGATATTTGTCCTGAACCACCACCTATTCTCTCTCTAATATTTGGTGCTGAATAAACTTTTCCATCAAGTACCACAGCTAAACGATTTCCAATATTTTTAGATGTAAAATCTCCAAATATCTTAGCACCACTTGAATTTAAAGTGAAGTTTATTATTACTTGATTAGCTTGGTCAAATGCAACTTGTGCATCTATTACTTGGCTTCCATTTAATATGGGAATTTCTTTTACTAAAAATTTTGTATTTGGATCTCTTGTATCTTCTAAAATAATATCTCCATATTCTAAGGCTCTAGCATCACTCATAGTATATACTTGATCAGCTCTAGCTTCATCTACTGCCATAAGTTCTAATACGGCTGGTTTTGATATTAATTCACGTGCTTCTTTTTCTTCTTTTTGAGTTTTAATTCCAGGAAGTTGTACAACTATATCTGTTTTACCTTGTTGAATAACAGTAGGTTCTGCTAAACCAAATTGATCAAGTCTATTTCTTATAGTTTCAACTGCTTGTGATACTGACAAGTCTTTTGTTTTTTGAGTATCTTCTTCATCTAATCCTATCTTATATTTTAACCCATTTTTAAGAATTTCTAAGCCATTAATTGCCTCTAACATAGTATCAACTTTATTTAGTTCATCTTTATCTAATAAAGTAAATGTAACAAATAATTTATTGATACTTAAATTATCAATTAGTATATCTTCATCATCTGCAAAATATTTAATAGTCGTAGCAATAGATTTAATCTTAGATGTAATAGCTTCTTCTGTTTGCACACCTAAAAGCATATGTAAACCACCTTGTAAATCAAGCCCTAAAGATATTTTTTTACCAGTACTTGTCTGTAAAAAAGAAGGTACAGAAAAAACAATACCAAATATAATACTTAATGCAAAAATAATTAGTCTATAGTTAAAGATTTTCAATCTTTCATTCCTTAGCAAAAAATATAAATTAATTTGAAAGTTTTGATACAAATAATTTAGAAAGTTTCATCTCACTATTATCATGATTTTTAACTAATAAATATTCTTCTTCAACTTTTACAATTTGAACCATTAAGCCACCATTTGTTACAATATTATCACCTTTTTTTAAGTCTGCTATCATTGTTTTATGATTTTTTGCTTGTTTTTGCTGCGGTCTTATTATTAAAAAATAAAAAATAGCAAATAATGCAACCAAGGGTAATAATGAACTTATTAAATCTGCACTTTGACCTTCCATGGAATATCCTTTTAAAAAATGTTTTTCTATGTCTTTAAGAAAACGCGACTATTCTAACAAATTTTACATTATAAAAGGCTTGACTCTTGCATTTTGTATGAGTGCTTTTATATATCTAGATTATTTTAATATCGAATATAAATTATTAAATTCAATACTTGGAATATTTTCAATTTTTTTTTTACTAAGTTTTAAAAAACAATCTTTATTTTATGCAGGTTTTTTCGTAGGTTTATCGTGGTTTTATTGGGTTAGTTTTAGTCTTGTTTATTATGAATTAGCCTATTTAATACCTTTACTTATACTATTGTTTGGCCTTGCTTATGGTCTAATATTTTATCTTATTGCAGTATTTAATAATATATTTTTAAAAGCATTAATAATTTTTTTATTATCATATTTTCATCCCTTAGGTTTTAATTGGTTTATTCCTGAACTAATATTTGTCGATAGTTATTTTTCAAGTTCTAAATTATCTTTTGGAATTATCTTACTTACTTGTTTATTAGCTATAAAATACAAAAAAACAAATCCATATATTTTTTTTATTTTATATTTTTCTTTAAATACAAGTTCTAATATAAAAACACAAGATATTAACATAAAAATAACTATGCCAGAATTTGAGATAAAACAAAATGAAAAATGGTTAAAAACAAATAGAAAAGAATTAATTAATAAAAATATTGAGTTAATTAATAAAGCAATTAAAAATAAATTTGGAGTAATTATTTTGCCTGAAACTACATTTCCAGTATTGTTAAATAAGAATATTAAACTTATGAATGAATTATTAGAAAAATCAAATAAAATAGACATCATTGCAGGTGCCTTGTATTATGAAAATGAGCAGTATTATAATGTAACATTTCACTTTTCTAAAAATAGCTATACAGTTGCAAAAAAACATATTTTAGTTCCTTTTGGGGAAGAAATACCACTACCTAATTTTTTAACAAAGATTATTAATAATATATTTTATAAAGGTGCAAAAGATTATGCAAAAGCTAATAAACCAACAAATTTAAATATAAAAGGGATTAATTTTAGAAATGCTATATGTTATGAAGCAAGTAGTGATGGTATATATAAAAACTTAAAAGGTATAAAATATATGATTGCTACATCAAACAATGCTTGGTTTACACCATCTATTGAGCCTGTTTTACAAAAAATATTGTTAAAATATTATTCTAAAAAATATAATATTACAATTTATCACTCTATAAATGGAAGTGCTAATTATATTATAAAACCATAACTTAAGGTGTTTTATTTTTTTAAAATACTATTTTTATAAAAATACAAACATTAAAAAGCATTTCATAAATATTTTTTTAGTACAATTGCTTGGCTTTTAATAAGTCATTTAAAACTAAGGAAAAGATATACATGAGAGCATTAATTAGTGTTAGTAATAAAAGTGGTATTGAAAATTTTGCAAACGAGCTAGTATCTTTAGGATACGAAATTATTTCAACTGGTGGAACTTACAATAAGTTAAAAGATGCAGGTATTGCTGTAATTGAAGCAAATGAAATTACAAAGTTTCCTGAGTGTTTTGAAGGCAGAGTAAAAACTTTAAATCCATATATTCATGGTGGAATTTTACATAAAAGAGATAAACAATCTCATTTAGATCAAGCAAAAGAGTTAGGTGTTGAAGGTATAGATTTAGTATGTGTAAATTTATATCCATTTAAAGATACTATTCATAAAACAAATGATTTTGAAGAAATTATCGAAAACATTGATATAGGTGGTCCAGCTATGCTTAGGTCTGCTGCTAAAAACTTTGATAGTGTAATTGTACTTACGGATACAATTGATTATGATTTAGTTTTAAATAACCTTAAAAATAATACAAATACACTTGAATTTAGAAGAAATATGATGATAAAAGCATATGAACATACAGCATCTTATGATTGTATGATTTCAAATTATATGAATAAAAGATTTAATAATGGAATGGGTGCTAAACAATTCATCGTAGGACAAAAAGTATTTGATACAAGATATGGAGAAAACCCTCATCAAAAAGGCTCTTTATATGAATTTGACAAGCACTATACAAATAAATTTATAAGCTTAAAAGGTGAAGCCTCTTTTAATAATATGGGAGATATTAGTGGAGCTTCTAAAATTGCAGCTGCCTTTGGTGATGATAATGCAGTTTGTATTGTAAAACATGGAAACCCATGTGGTTTTGCTATTAAAGATACTTTATTAGAGTCTTATATAGAAGCTTTAAAATGCGATCCAATTTCTGCTTTTGGTGGAGTTGTTGCAGTTAATGGTACGATAGATTTAGATCTTGCTATTAAAATGAATGAAATCTTTTTGGAAGTTGTATTTGCTGCTGATTTTACACAAGATGCTTTAGAAGAATTGCATAAGAAAAAAAGAATTAAACTATTTAAGCAAGGAAGAGCAAAACTAGAACTAAGTAATGATGAGTTTAGCTTTAAGATGATTGATGGTGGAATGACATATCAAGAAGCTGATATAATTGAAAAAAATGAAGTAAAAAACTCACAACTAAAATCAAAAAGAGTAGCAAGTTCTAGTGAACAAAAAGATATGGAAATCGCATATAAACTAGCCGCATTTACAAAATCAAATTGTGTAGTTTATGTAAAAAATTCAGTTATGGTAGCTGTTGGCATGGGTATGACCTCTAGAGTTGATGCTGCAAAGGCAGCTTTAAGAAAAGCAGAAGACTTAGGTATTAATGTAAGTGGTTCAGTATTAGCATCTGAAGCATTTTTCCCATTTAGAGATAGTATTGACGCAGCCAATGAAGCAGGTATTAAATGTGTAATAGAACCAGGTGGAAGTATTAGAGATGATGAAATTATAAAAGCAGCCAATGAATTTAATATGTCTTTATATTTTTCGAGGAAACGTCACTTTTTACATTAAAAATAAAACTAATGAATCTTAATGTATCTTTAAAATTTTTAAATGAAAGATATTCTATACCTAAAGTATAAATATTTAATAAAAATAAAAAATATATAAACTAATTTTTTATGATACAATTTCTTATGAAAACATATACCTATACATTTAATAATAATAATTTCAAAAAAGAAATTGAATATCATTTATTTGAAAATGAAAAAAATATTCTTGTTCAGATTTTTTGTGGACATCCTCAAAGTACTTTGCAATTTATTTCAAATGAAATACAAAAACAACTTCCCGAAGCTTTTTGTATAGGAACTACAACTGATGGCGAAATTAATAATGAAAAAGTTTCAACTCTTAAAACAATAATAGCAATTTCTACTTTCCAATTTACATTTTTAAAATCATATTTAATAGAAAAAGAAGACCCATTTGAAAGTGGTTATGAAGTTGCTAAAAATATAATAACTTCTAATACAAAACTAATTATTACATTTACAGATGGTACATCTACAAATGCTGAAGAGTATCTAAAAGGTATAGAAAAATATAATAATAAAGTTATGGTTTGTGGAGGAATGGCAGGGGATAATGGTATTTTTAAACAAACATATATATCTTTAAGTAATAGAATTATTTTTAAAGGTGCTGTTGCTATATCTTTAAATTCTGATGTTTTAGAAGTAAAAAATGCTCATAAATTTGATTGGCTTCCTATTGGTTTAGAGCATACTATTGATGAAGTTATAGGAAATAGAATATATAAAATTTCAGGTATGAGTGCACAAAAATTTTATGAAAAATATCTTGGTAAATCTTTTGTACAAGCAGAATATCCTTTAATAGTTAAAAAAAATAATATTTATGTAGCAAGAGCAGTACTAACTAAATATGATGATGGTTCATTGAGCTGTGGAGGTAATTTATATAAAGGAGATATAGTTAGACTTGGTTTTGCAAATGCACAAATGCTTATGGAAAATCCGATTAAATATATTGAAAATATAAATAACTTAAATACTGAAACATTTTTTATTTATTCTTGTATGGCTAGACGTCGCTATATGCAAAATCTAATAAAAGTAGAAATCGAACCATTTGCTAATATAGCTACAAGTGTTGGTTTTTTTACTTATGCTGAATTTTATCATAATATTGATCACAATGAGTTATTAAATCAGACTTTAACATTTGTTAGTTTAAGCGAGAATCCTAATAAAAATACTAAAAATATAGAAACTATAAATAAACAAGTAGGATACAATAAAACTTCTTATATTAAAACCGTACAGTCTTTAACCCATCTTATACAAAGAAGTGTAATTGATTATCAAGAACAATCAAAAAAACTAGAAAAAGAAAAAAATTATTCAAATAATCTTTTAAAATCTCAAAAAGAATTTTTAAGATATGCAGTACATGAAACAAATACACCTTTATCTGTGATTATGAGTAATATTGAACTGTATGAAATGGAAAATGGAAAAAGTAAATATTTATCTAATATTGAAGTTGCATTAAAAAACATATTTTCTATTTATGATGATTTGTCTTATTTGGTTAAAAAAGATCAAATTTCATATCCAAAATTAAAAATTGATTTAGTTGATTTTTTACGAAGTAGAATTGAATTTTTTACTCAAGTTGCAAATAAATTTAATACTAAGTTAATCTTTGAACATAAAAACAATGAACTCTTTATTCATTTTAATAGTTCCAAATTACAAAGAATAATAGATAATAATCTAACAAATGCTATTAAGTATACTTTAGAAAATCAAGATATATTAATACGATTAAAAAAAGAAAATAATACTTTAAAATTAATTATTTTTAGTCATTCTAAACAAATAGAATATCCAGAAAGAATATTTGAAGAATATTACAGAGAAGCTAAAGCTAAAGATGGATTTGGACTAGGACTAAATCTTGTAAAAAGAATTTGTGATGAAGAAAATGTTGAAATTATTTTAGAAACAAATAAAAACATAACTTCATTTACTTATATATTTAAGGAGTATTTAAAGTGAAAATTTTACTTTTAGAAGATGACATAATGTTAAATGAAGCTATACAACAGTTTTTAGAAAAAGCAGGTCATAATATAGTTTCAGTCAAAGATGGAAAAAAATGTGTTGATATTTTAAATAATATAAGTTTTGATTTTCTTATTTTAGATATTAATGTACCAAAAATAGATGGATTAAGTATATTAGAAAAATTGCATAAAGAAAAAAAAATGGTACCTACGATTTTTATTTCTGCACTTATTGATATTGAAGATATTACAAGAGCATTTGATATTGGATGTCATGATTATTTAAAAAAACCTTTTCATTTAAAAGAGTTGACATTGAGAATTGATAAAATTTTAAAAACTAGACAAGTCAAAATGAATCATAAAAGATTATCTAAATCTTATACTTTTAATTGTGAAGAACTCACCTTATATTTTAATAATGAACCTCAAATTCTTCCTAAAAGACAAATTCAAATTCTAGAATTATTAACCAATAATAGAAGTTTAATATGTAATTATGATATGTTTAGAGATTATGTATGGAATGATGACTATATTGATAATGCCACAATAAGAGCAGAAATTAATCGTGTAAAAAAAATTTTAAAAGAAGATTTTATTATAAATATACGAGGAATTGGTTATATGGTTGAAAGACCTTCACATACAAGTTAATACTTTAGAATAAAATATAAGGATAAATAAGATGAGTACAAAAATAAAAAGTATATACATTTAAATATTCAAAAATCCAACTAATGCAATTGAAGGTGGAATATTCTCTCATATGAAAAATATGCTAAATTTACACAGAAGAATTACTAAGTCAAAGAAATTAATTTTAGTAAATTTTTATTTAATGAATCTAGGTAAAAAATGATGATTTCAAACCCTCAAATTTTTCATTAAGTCTAAAATTAAAATATATTAATAAAATATGTCAAATTGCAATATAATCTATATCAAGTGAAGTATTCTACTTATTTATCATACATTATATATTTTAAAAATAAAGTTAATTAAATGAATATTTATAAATAAAAATAATATATCTTTATAAGTTACATTTATAATTCTTGAATAATATTTTAGTTATAATGCTTTAAAATATCTAAAGGATGATAAAATGAAAAGTGTGTTTATATTATTATGTATTATTTCGTTTGCTTATTCTAATTCTTTTTTTAAAACTGTAGGTTTTGAAGAAGTTCTAAGTCTTGCATATAAAAACAATAAAGATTTAAAAGAAAAGAAATTAAATATAAAATTAGCAAAATTATCACTTAAACAAATGAAGTCTTATTCTTTAGGTAAAGTAAATCTACAAAATCAAATAAGTAGAACTAATCATGCAGGGCATGTGTTTAATTCAAAACTATCATCAAGACAAGCTAGTTTTAAAGACTTTGGCTTTGCTCAAATGAATGAAGGTTTAGGTACAAAACCATCGCAATTAAACGAAGCAGATGCAATGAACAATGTAATAACAAAGATTTCATACGACCTTGTCCTATTTTCTGGGTTTAAGTTAAGTAAGCAAAAAGATATATTAAACTTACAAATCAAATCTCAAAACATACAATATAATCTAAATAAAGAAACATTATTTTTTGAAGTTTTAAAAGCATATAATGGTGCAGTTGTAGCAAAAGAATCTATTAATGCTATTAAAAAAGCACAAGAATCTATAAAATTTATAGAAAAATCAGCTAATGCTTTTTATAAAGAAGGTTTGATTACAAAAATAGATTTAAAACAAGCAAGGGTTCATTCTTTAAATATAAATGCATCATTAATAGAAGCTAAAAATAAATTTGATCTTTCAATAGCTTATTTAAAATTTTTAACATCAAATGATTTTATATCTGATATTAAAGATTTAAAAAATATATATATAAATCTTAATGAAAAAGATAAACTATATAAAAAAGCATTAAGCCATTCAAAAGCAATGATGTTAAAAAAATTACACTCCAAAATGATAAAAAAAAATATCGAAATATCAAAAAGTTCGTACTATCCACAGATATATTCACATTTAGAATATGGTTTTAATGATAAAAACTTTTCATTATCTTCTAATAAAGATTATTATATGGCTAGTGTAGCTTTAAATTATACCTTATTTGATAATACAAGAAATATTAAAGTTTTAAAAAATAAGATCATTTATAATAAAACAAAATTATTAACTAAAAAATTAGAAAATTATATTAAACTTCAACTTGACAAGTATTTATTAAATCTAAAGTCAAAAGAAAAAGTTTTAAAAGCACAAATTCAAGCAAAAAATTTAGCACAAGAAGTATTTCACCAATCTGAACTTATGTATAAAAATCATTTAATTTCAATGACAAATTTACTTGAACAAGAAGCAAATTTACGCGAAAATGAATCTAAACTTTTATTTGCAAAATATAATAAATCTTTAGCATTAGCAAAGTTAGCTATAGCTTTAGGAAAAAATAAAACAAATGATAAGGAAAAATAATGCTTAAAAATATTTTATTATTAACTTGTATGTTTTTATATTCTAATGCTTCTCAAATTGAACTTTCTGGAACTGTTATATCTGATAATGAAAAAGTTATAACTAGTATAAATATAGGATTTATAAAAAAAATTTATGTAAATGAAGGTTCTTTTGTAAAAAAAGGTGATTTATTATATGAAATAGATTCATCAAGAATTGATTCAAGAAAACAAGAAGCACTTTTAAATTTAGAAATACAAAATAATACTTTTAATAATATACAAATAAATTACGAAAGATATAAAAGATTATATACCCAAGATTTAATTCCTAAATATGATCTTGAAAAATTAGAATTAAAACTGTTAAATATAAAAAATATGATAAAAATAGCACAAGCAAAACTAAAAGCGGTCAACAACGAATATGATTATTTAAAAATAAAAGCCCCAAATGATGGTTTGATT
>JADGEG010000016.1 GCA_016744485.1 Arcobacter sp.
CATTATAATCAAAGAAGATTTAAAATCAAAAAAACAATCTTTATCAAAAACAATTATCTCTTTTTTAATATTACATAATTTTTCTATTTTGATTTCTAGTTCATCTATAAAAAAAGGTTTTTTTAAAAAATCATTACAACCAAAAGTATAAGCTTGTTTTATAATTTCTAATTCTACTGTTCCTGAAATAATAATTATGGGTACTTCTTCATAAAACTCTCTAATTTTTTTTAAAATTTTAATACCATCAATATTAGGTACATTTATATCTAAAATAAAACAAGAATAACCTTGTGTTATACTATTATAAGCATCTTTTCCATTTGTAAAAGTATCTAATGAATAATTCTTAAGTTCTAATCTTTTTTTTATAGTTTTATTTAATTTATCATTATCTTCAAGTAGTAAAATCTTCATAATATACTCTTTAACTTTTGTTTTGTTTATTAGGTAACTTTATAGTAAAAATTACCTTGTGTTTATTGTTACACACAGATATAAAACCTGCCATTTTATCTTCAATAATAACCTTAGCCATATAGAGCCCTATTCCTGTGCCATCTTTTTTTGTTGTAAAATAAGGATCAAATATTGAATCAATTATATTTTCTTTTATTGCTCCTGCATTATCACTAATTAATATTATATTATAATTTTGCTCTTGTGAAACATTAATACTAATCTCTCCTTTGAATTCTTCATTTTTTTCATTTTTTTGAATGATTTTATTTTTTGCATTATTTATAATATTTAATAAAACTTGTTTGAACTCATTTTCATAACCAAAAATCATTAACTTTTTTTTATAGTGTTTATAATTATGGCTTAGTGTTATATTTGAATAAAAAACTTGCTTACTAATAATTTCAAAAATTTCTTCAAAAGATTTAGCAAGTGAAAACATAGCTTTTTTAGTTGAAGGTTTTAAAAAGTTTCTAAAATCACTTAATGTTTTAGACATATATTGTATTTGTACCATTGAGTCATTGACAAACTCTTCAATACTTATATTTTCTAACTCATCTAACATATATGAAGTTTGTATATCTTGAACTTGAGCTGAAAGTTCAACTAAAGGTTCATTCCATTGGTGCGCAATTGCTGCGACCATATCTCCCATTTCTGCTAGTTTACTTTGTTGAATCAAAAATTGTTTTTGTTGTACTCTTTCTGTGATATCATCCATAATACAGACAATACCACCAATATTCCCACTTATATTTTTGTAAACTGCTTTATTTAAAATAAAAAATTTCATCTGTTTATTTGAGAAATGAATTGTTAACTCAGAACTATTTGGAACTTGTGTTTTTAAAATTTCTTCATCAATTTTACTATTTTTTTTTGCAATATCTTTTGGATAAAAATCATAAGCAGTTTTTCCAATGACTTCATCTTTTTTTAAATTAAAAAGTTGGCAAAAACTCTTATTACAACTTATTATTTTACCCTCTTTATTTTTATAATAAATTGCATTAGGTAAGGTTTCTAAGAGTACTTTTTCAAATTTTAGCTGATTAGATAATTCATTTTCAACTTTTTTTCTTCTTTTTATATTTACTTTCATTATTAAAACTATTACACTTAGAATAAAAATAAGAAGTAAAGATAAGATTACAAATTTTGTATGTTCTTTGTAAAGAGAATTAGGTTCATTGATGATTTCATACTCATCTAAAAAAGGTTTTATATTTATATTAAATTTATTTAACTCTTTATAATCAAAAATATATTTATTTGGAGAGTCATTTAAAATAGGTATATCTTTAATTTTTACTCCATTTAAAACTTTTAATGCCATATTTGCGACTGCTTCTCCTTGAGCTTTAGCTGAGGTTAATAAACCCCCAATCATTCCATAATCTAAATAAAAATCCCAAAGTCCATAAATTGGAACAGAACTAACATCTTTAATAGCTTTAAAACTTTGTTTATAGGTGAAAAATTTTCCACTTATATCTTGAAAAAATAAAATAAAAAAAATGACACTATTTTTATCTAAGTTTTTTACTTTTTGTTTTATTTTTTTAATATTCATATTATCAATATATTCAATATTAATTCTTTTTTTATATTTTTTAATAATAGATCTCAAGTCTCTTTTTACAGCATATCCTGTTTTAGATTTATCATTTAAAATAAGTAAGTTTTTTAGTTTTGGGTGTAGTTTTAAAATTAAATTAAAATTCTTTTCTATATCAACTTGTTCTACAACTCCACTCATATATTTAATCATATGGTTTTCATCTAGCAAGGCCTTATCAAAGTTGTTAATACCTGTAAATAAAACTGGCAAATTTTTAAATAAATATTCATGATATCTAATGACAAATTCAAAGGCATTATTATCACTAGCAATAATTAAATCAAAGTTTCTTTTTTTTAATTGTATTTTATATAAATTTGCTAATTTATCTAAATACAAAGGTCCTGCAACTCTTTTTGTATCCATATAAATTGTAGTAAGTTCAATATTATCATAACTTTTGAATTTTTCTTCAATGGCTTTTGAAATATCATCACTCCACTTATATCCTTTGTGATATGAGTGAAGTAATAAAACCTCTTTGGAAAAACAAAAAGAGTATATTAATACTAGAAGAATAAATATTTTTTTCATAAGAAGAATAAATATTAATATTTCCCCCAAGAAAGGGAAATTTATTTATAGTATTATAAATTATCTTTTAAATAAAGATAATCAGACATTTTTGTCCACTGTCTTGCTTTTTTTTGAAAAGAATTTTGAGATTTTATAATTTCTTCAAATAAAGGATTTGTTTTTGATTTTTCAATTAATAGCTTTTTATTAGCTTGTTTCATGGCATTCATAACTTCTTGTGGTAAAGTTTTTACTTGAATATTTGGATATTCTTTAGCCATTTTTGACCAAGCTTGAGCATTCATAGAGTAGCTTTTAACATAAGTATCATAAGCAGTAAGTTTAATAGCAGATTTTAAGATATGTTGTAAATGTACAGGTAAATTATTAAATGCTTTTTTATTCACTAAATATTGTAAGTCAGTACCTGGTTCATGCCATCCTGTATAATAATAAGGTGCAACTTTATGAAATCCCATTTTAATATCCATACCAGGGCCTACCCACTCTAGTGCATCTATCGTACCTCTTTCAAGTGCAGTATAAAGCTCACCTGGGGCAATATTTGTTACACTTACACCAAGAGAAGCCATAACCTCACCAGCAAATCCTGGGATTCTCATTTTAAGACCTTTTAAATCATCTACAGATTTAATTTCTTTTCTAAACCATCCACCCATTTGATTACCTGTATTTCCACCAGGAAATGATAAAACATTATGTTTTTCATATACTTTATTTGTTAGTTCTTTTCCTCCACCATAAGAATACCATGCAAAAAATTCAGGGGTAGTCATACCAAATGGCATAGTTGATATTGGTAAAGTACTTAAATCTTTACCTTTCCAGTAATAAGATGCACTATGACCCATATCATACTGACCACCTTTAACCATATCTAAAATTCCAAAAGGACTTTTATGCTTATTTGAAGCATCAATTCTAATGATTAATTCACCATTAGACATTTCTTTTACTATTTGTGCTAATTCTTGAGGTGTATCACTTAAAGGAGATAATGTAGGTCCCCATGTAGTTGCTAACTTCCATTTGTATATTTTTTTACTTTCTTTTTCTATTTTTACTTCTTGTTTTTTATCAGAACAGGCTGTAAATAAAGCTGATATGAAAACCAAAGAAGAAAGTAACATTGTATATTTTTTCATGTTTTATCCTTAAAGTATTTTTATAATTAAAATAATCATAGTATGATATTTTTTAGTATTTGCTTAAATTCTTTAAGTTTTTATATACTATCCTAAAATAGGGGAGGGTAATAATACTTAGATTTGATATAAATTTGATATCTAACTAATTAGCCCCTACTATATAATAAAGATTTTTATTGTCATTTTGTTTTAATAATACATTATATTTATTGGCCCAATGAATTACTTCATTTTTAAATTCTTCTAAAATTTCTTTTGCATCATTTTCATCGCATTTAATTTTTAAATAATTAGTTTTATTAGATAAACCTACATAAGCATTCATTTTTTTCAATATATCATTTAAACTAATAATATGTTTTGAAAATTTATGAAAATTTTTTGTAACTTCTATAACTTTTTCTGCTTTTTGAAGCGAGGCTTCACTTTTAGCATAACCTAATTGAGATAATATAACTTCAGCATTTATATTTATTTGCATTTTATTTCCTAATAATTTTATTATTCTAAATATAACAAATCATTATTTAAGTTTATATAAATTTTTATATAAATTAGTTATAATTAAGAAATAAAAATTATTTTTTAAAAGGATATTAAAATGAAACATATTATTTTAGTGATTTTATTTAGTGTTTTGTTGTTTTCTAAATCAACTTTTTCAAAGCCCAAACCAACTTTTGAAGATCCTAGAAAAATAGTAATTAGCTTGTATGTTTCAAATATTAAAACAGTTAACCAAACAATAAGTTCTATTTATAATATTTTAAAAGAATATCCACCTGAAACTTTAAAGGTTGTAGTTTCAGTATATGGACCAGGAATGAGGGTTATAAAAAAAGACTATGACAAACATACTTTATTAAGAATTAAATCACTTATGGAATATGATGTTGAGTTTATAGGCTGTAAAAATACTATGGAAAGTATGAAATGGAATGAAAAAGATTTTATTGATGATATATCATATGTTCAAGCTGGAATTGTTGAAATAATTGAAAGACAAATGGATGGTTATATTGGAATTACTCCTTATTAATTATTATTACTTTAAAGGATTAAGAAATGTATAAACTCAAAATATTATTTATGTGCATATTTATTTTTGCATCTAATGTTTTTGCTAAAAATGTATCGTCTTTAGAATGTGACAAAAATGTAGGTAAGTTTATTTTCGTAGAAGATGAATGTATTGAATATTTTATATCCAAAGGTGATAAAAAACATTCTTTAAATATAATTGTGCATGGTACTTGGAAAGAAGGTACAAATATTCTTGGAAGATATTCTACATTTGCTGAAGATATAGCTATGCAAACAGATATTACAAGTATAGTAATTGCCTTACCTGGTTATTCTAAGTCTTCAAGTAATAATTTACAAGCATTAGGAAATAAAAAAGTTAAAAACCTAGCTGGAACAAAAAAATATCTGAACTTTTTAGCAAACTTATTACAAGCTTTAAAAACAAAATATAAGGCAAAAACTTTAAACTATATTGGTCATTCAGCTGGTGGAATGATGGGAGCTACATTAACAGGATATAAAACAGATGTGATTAATAATCTTGTTAGTATTGGTGGTATTTATAATATACATAAAAAATCATTAAATAAAAATCTTATATCAGCAGTAGACATAATAGATAGTATAAAAAAAGATACAAAAATATTACTTATATATGGAAGTAAAGATAAAATTTCAAAACCAAAAGTTACAAAAGATTTCTACACCTTAGCAAAAAATAAAAAAATAAATATTCAAATAGTAGAAGTTAAAAATGCTGTACATTTAGACCTTGATATGACAGATGGTTCTATAGAAGCTATTAGTGACTTTTTAGATTATTAATTATGAAAACTAATGAATAAAAAAAAAGAAATATATTTTAATCTAAATAATTTCTTATTAGCAATTTCTTTTGCTTTTGATTTTAAAGAAAATGAGTTTAATGGGGTAAGTTTAGGACACTCTAAAAGAGTTATGTATATATCTTTAAAACTTGGAGAAAAACTAGGCTTAAGTTCAGAAGGAATGTCTGATTTATGTTCTTATAGTTTAATTCATAATAATGCTATAATTCAAACAGCAATTAATACAAAAAAATATTGTGAATTAGCTCAAAAAAATATTTCAAACTTACCATTTATACAAAATAAACCAAATATTTTAAAGTATCATTTAGAACATTATAATGGTGCAGGGATTTATAAGTTATCAAAAAACAATATTCCTTTCTTATCTCAAATTTTAGGATTTAGTGTATTTTTAGATAGAAATTTTAATTTAACTTCTTCTTTATTGCAAAATAAAACCAATATAAAAACTTATGTCAAAGAACAAAGTGATAAAAGATTTTCTAAAAAAATATGTGAAGTATTTTTAGAATTAAGTGATAATATTAGTTTTTATTTAGATTTACAAAATGAAAATGAGATTTTATCCTATATTTTTAATACAGTACAAGACTTTAGTGAAATTGTTACTTTTGAAGATTTATTCAAAATCACTTCAACTTTTACACAAATTACACAAGTAAATAAAAAACAAGAAGAAATATATAATAATGTTATTGAATATTATAAGTTTGACTATAAAGATAAATATACTTTTTTAATATCTACTTCGCTTATTAATATAGGAAAATTGATCATTCCTGATAATATTTTACACAAAAAATCTAAACTAAGTATTCAAGAATATGAGATAATAAAATCATATCCATACTACACAAAAAAAATATTAAACAATATAATGGGTTTTACTAATATAAGCTCATTAGCTAGTAAAGTTCAAGAAACACTTGATGTAAATGGTTATCCATATAAAATTAAAAGTTCTGATTTAAGCTTTAATGATCGGTTAATGGCAACACTTAACATATATATTCAACTAATTAGTACAAAACCATATAGAAAATCATTTTCACAAGCTAAGAGTTTTTTAATAATGCAAACTTTAGTAAACAATAAAAAAATAGATGAAAGCATAGTAAATGATTTAAAAAAAATCTTTTTATAATTTTAAAGCTTTATATTTTTATATTTAAGCAAAATGACAAAGTAACTTGATTATAATTTTTCTTTTATTAAGACCCTTTCGTCTAGTGGCCAAGGACATTTGGATTTCCTCCAAAGAACGCAAGTTCGAATCTTGCTAGGGTCGCCATGTGTTTATGGGGCTTGTATAGATTTAAAGAATATTTATTATTCTTGGGTGTCCAGTTGGGTGTCCAGCTTATTGTCTGTTTTAGGTTTAATTTCCAATAAGTCTTGCTGCTCTTTAAAATATAATTTTTCTATATCTTCTAAACTCATATCAGATAATTCTTCTTTTGTATAATCTCCATTGACATTTAAAATCATAGTGTCAGGACTTTTACCAAATCGTGATTCTTTAGCTATTTTATGTATTTCACTTGAAGCTTTTATATCTGCTTGTCTTATTTTACTTACATCTTTTTTTACCTGATTATTTAAAACAATAGAACTAAGCATACTATTTTTAAACATCTGTGCATCAAAATAATCAGCTTGTACAGATGCCAACATTGCGATATCTAATTCAGCTTGTGCTTGAAGTTGTGCATTATCACTTCCAATACTCAATATTCCATCAGTTTCCATGCCTTTATCACTAATACCTTTATAGTGACTAATCTTATCTTTCATCTCATCATATACAGATGTAGCTTGTAGCTCTTCTCTTAACTGTTTAGATACTTGATCAACTTTACCAGCTTTGCAACCTTTTATCCAAATATTACCAAATTCTTCCCTGTCATCATTTTTCCATTCACTCAAAGTTGACAAGCTGATATCTTCTTGTTTTGAAATAGCACTTAATGTCATATTAAGTACTTCAAACAATGCTCTACATTTAAATCTTATTGTAATATCATGTGCCATATTATTCTCCTAGCACTTTTATTTTAGCTTCAATATCAGTAACAATTTTTTGAAATATTTCAGTTTTTTTAGCATACGCTTCATTAATCTTTTTTTCTTTCATTGCCTTAGTTAGTTTAGGATTGTAATAAACAACTTCAATACTAGTTTTAACAGTAGTTAATAACTTATTATATTTTCTAAGCTGTCCGGCTACATTAGTATATGATTTATTTTCTATTTCACTCATATATTCTCTAGTATCAGCCCCACCATCTTTAAATGCTCTTTTTTTCTTAGCATCAAAACTACCTTTGATACCATTGGCTTTTTTTACTAGTTCATAGTATTTTTCACTCCAAATAGTTCTTGGCTCAACTTCTTTACCTTTAAATCTATATGTTAAAAACTCTAAAGCATCTTTTGCAAAAGGTCTATCTCCCCAGTCTTTTTTATTCCAAATCATATTTTCAGTAGCTTCCTCTATCATTTTAGCTGTAAGCCCAAGATATCCATCTACATAATGTTGTGTTTTAATAGGACTTATCCCAGTAGCTTTTCCAAACTCTCTATACATCAAAGGTGTACTTTCCATATATTGTTCACTTTTATCATCAAGGTTTTGCATATATGTAGGAACTATTGGAGAACCAGTCCAGTTTTTGTTAGTCATATCTTCTATAACTGGCTGAAACAATCCACTTATATCTCCAACACTAAACATAGTTTTAATACTCCAAACAAAATCTTTTAAAGCATCTTCTCCATTTTTAGTATAAATACCATTTGCTATAAGTTCAGGAATACCACTAAATACAAAACCAATATCATAAGGTCTAGGTATTTTAATATGTGTACCATCTTCTAAAAAGAAGTTCCAGTACATAAGTTTTTGATCTTTAGTAAGTTTTTTATATCTTTCATCATCTTTGTTGTGCATAAATAAAGCAAGTGTACCAGCCATCATCATACCACCAGTTGCATATATCTTTATTTTATGTTTTTGCAACTCTCCTAGCTGATTTCTAAATTTAAGCATATTAGAAACTTTCATTTCTCATTTAAAGAAAATATTCTTCTAGCAGTTTTATCTATACCATTTATACCAGCTTTCATAAATGGAACAGTAGCCAAAAACCCACTAATAGTTTGATCGCTTCCTTTTATCGCAAAATCAGTACTCACCTCTCGTGATTCAAATCCCCCTTGCCAGTTACTTTTTTTCTCTTTTTTAGCTAGTGCAAAATCCCCAATTCTAGTACCATATTCAAATACATCAGCACCATATTCCATACCGCTTATTATTTTCCCCAGTATATCCCACTTCCTATTTACTTCTAACATTTGCATGGCTTGAATATCACTACCTAAAGTAGTTCTTCTAGTTCCATATCCAGCTCCACTTGCCATAAACTCTTTAAAAGTATTGGACTTTGTTATAAAGTGATACATACCTTTTACACTGTTTACTACTGGTATAAAGTTATTTTTACTAAGTACCCCAGCACTTACAGTATCTCTCGTAAAGTTTGCAAGGTAAAACAATGGATTATTAGTAATATTCCAAGTCATTACATTTTTTACAGTCATAAGCCCTTGCACTACTTCATTATAATGATTACTTCTAAAAGATGTAATAGCATCAACTAATCCTATATCATTAGTTTCAAAGTATACAATCTTATCATCTATAATAGCACTATCAATATATCCAGTTGTAGAAGTTGGTTTATGACCATGTGTGAAAAACTCTAAAGCAGTAGGATTTAAAAGTAAGTTTTCTTCTATCTCACTTATATCTATAATTGGATCGTTTGATATATCTCCACTTATTATTTGTCCGTTTTTACTTACAGTGATACCTAATTGTGCCATAATCATAGCCATATTTTTAGCTTGTCTATTTATATCAGCTTTTACAAGTTTGCTTTCAGTACCCACTCTAGTTGCATAAACTCCACCCATTCCACTATCTTCTAGCATCTTATAAAATACCGATTTCCCTCGTGAAATTAAAGCTTCTTTTATATTACTCTCAATACCATCAATAATATTTTCCATAATATTACCAAGTGAGTGCGTACCACCAGTTAGCCTTTGTCCTATTTTAGATGGTGGCACTGTTCCGTACTGTACAGATTCAGTTATTCTATGAAAGGGTACATAGTTTTTATTAAACTCTTTAAAGTTTTCTCTTTGTGCTGTTGTGATAAGTTTCATATCAACATAAAAGTCCAGCATACCATCATTGAAGTCTTGATAGTCATTAAAAATAGTTTCAAATTCAGGGTTAGCTTCTACTAATTTAAGTCCAGCTGTTATCTCTTGATCTGTTATAAGATTTTCACGACCTTGCTCTTTTAATTCACTAGCTCTTTTTGCTACAAGATAATCTTCAAGTAGCCTTACTTGTGCCTCACCTTTACTAGTTGCTGGTTTAAAAATAGCATTTAAAGATTTACCACTATAAGTTATATCTCCATTTTCTTTTATAAATGGTATACCATTGTTCATAGCACTATACATAATACTACTATGACCATTTACCATTTGTAATGATTTATAAGCACTATGCATAGCATCTGCTGGTGTATCTCCTAGTATCTCTGTTTCAATTCTTTTTATAGTATGCAGCTTATCTATTGCTTTTTGTCTTAGGTCTTTTCCTAGTTCGATTTGACTTCTTTGTATTTTTTTAGCAGTACTATCAAGCTCTCCACCCCTTTTACTTCTAAGCATCACATCAGCCCCTTGAAAATAATATGAGTGCATACCCTCTTGTAAAGTTATCATCTTAGTATAAAGATTTTTATCTTTTTTTAGTTTAGCTTCAAAATCTTTTACCATGTTTGGTGCTACTTGATTTACAGCATTGTAATTAGTTAGCCATAGTCTTGTGAATTCTGCAAATCCCTCACTTAGTTCTAGTTTTGGGTTAGTAGTATAGCTTACTCCCTTTACTTCATCTTTGTTTTTCATAATAGCACTTCTAAAAAAACTATCTATAGCTTTTTTAGTTTTATTGTTATGAAAAAAATCAAGATAATGTGCTAATTCATGAGCCATAACCTCTATATCACTATGATTTTTAACTCGTATAGCACTATCATTTCTTTTATATACACCTAAAGCACTTTTGTTTTTAATCTTTGAATCATATAATCTACCGCCAATAATATCACTTAAATATACTCTTAGGCTATCAGCATTTGTTGGATTTTCAAGAGTAGGTAAATCAACTTTTCTGCTACCTATATTAACAATATTATCTTTTGGTCTTGTAGGTAATTCAGTAGCTCCGTAAGTATCTATATAATTTATACCGACACTATCCCCAGCTTTATGATATAAATTTTCATCTTCACTTTCATTTGGTGTTATTTTTGTACCATCTTGACTATTTGGTGTATTCTGTGCTATACTTTTTTCATAAGAGGGAATCATTTTAGGGTGTTGAGACTGGGGTTTATCTTTAGATAGCATCAAGTCGCCCTCTGTTAATTTACCTTTGCTTATCCTCATAGTGTGTAATGATAATTCATGTTTCCCAGTTCTGATTTCCTCTACAATTATAAAATATTCTTTATTTAGTTGCTTTCCATAAACAATAGTAGGTATTCCATTTTTATTTTTTGAATAAATTTTCAAATCACTACTATGTATAATATTTGGATAATTTAAAATATCTGTATCCCTAATAGCCATATTACCTCTTGATTCTTCTGACTTAATATCTCCATGATTATTAATTATATGATGAATTTGATAATTATTGATAACCCTTTTAATATTATCAGGATTTTTAAATTTATATTTTTTGCTTAACTCTTGCTTTTCTTCTTTGGATATATCCTCTATTTTATATTTCATTAATTTATCTTTTATTTTTTTAGCTTGATTTAAAAATGATTTAAAGCCTTGTGGATTTTTGACGATATTGTTTGGTTTTGCCATATAGTTATTGCTAGAATTGCTACTAGCCAAACTATCATTATTTATTGTGTTATCTTGTTTATGTACAATAGATATATCTTTCAGTCTTTTAAATAACTCTGTTATATTATCTATTCCCGATAGGTCTATATTATTAGTATATTTACTATCACTTCTGTTTTTATCAAGTATCAATATTCTACTAGCAACTTTAGTACCAGCTCGTTCAAAAGTTATTATAGGTAGAGCTATATCAGCAACAACAATCACATTTCTCACTAGTTTTTCTTTTTTATCAATTTCATTTAACCATTTGTTGAAGCTTTTGTTCATACTAGCACCACTAGGTACAAGAACTACAGCTCTTCCCCTATCTCGTAAATGACTATCATAAGCTTTTGATAAATGCTCCATAGCAATTTTCCCACCTACTCCAAAAGGTGGATTCATAATAATGCTATCGTATTTATTTGTTATGCTATGGGCTTCAAAACTACTTCGTACTATTTTTCCACTTACATTTATAGAAGCCATATCGGCAAGACTAAAACTCATCTCTATAAAAGTGTTATTACTATTTTCAGGAAAGAACTTGCCAATTGCACCATGACCTACACTTGGTTCAAGAGCATCTTCTCCTGCTTTAATATCTGACCATTCAACCATTTTAAGACCTATTGGTTCAGGTGTGGCAAAATAATCTTTTCCTAAGTGATTTTTTTTACCTTTACCTTTAGCAAAATAATCAGATATTGCATTGTCAAATGGATTTGCTATTTCTTTATTAATATCCGCCTTTTTACCACCTTTGCCTTGTTCTTTATTTGGCAATTCTGTATGTGCATTTTCATAGGCTAATTTAAATTGTTCTTTTAATGCTCTAGCACCATTACCCATTGCTAAGTTCTCAACTGTTCCAACTCTTTCGTTAATTTTAGTTCCAAAAGTATAAGCTTCACTCGAAATACCTAAAATTGGATATTCATATATTGCATCAGACTTTACTGCAGTTCTATATGTTCTGCCCTCGATTTGTATTCCAGCAATAGGATCATCAGGAATACCTAGATTTATAAGTACTCTTTGCTTATCTCCATCAATGTCATGTAAACTTATACCCTCTTTACCAGCTTGTTCTTGAATTAGTATCAAATCTTTTTTATTGTCATTAAAACTTTCAATGTTATTTTTTCTTTTTTTCTTTGAAACAGAACCATTAAATAAAAGTAAATCTGTGGCAAACTCTTTTTTTAATGTAGTAAGCGCATTTTCATATCCATTAAATATATTTGTAAAGTTTGTTTCTGACTGAAATAGTAGAGCTTCCTCTAAAGCTTTTGGATCATCTTTTATAAACTTTGTATGTTGAGTTTTTTTTCCATGAACCATTTTAAAATAGGCATAGTGTGCATTTCTAAAATCAAAAGGACTATTTACACCACTTGGATTACTCTTATATCTATGAAATAAAACAACTTTTCTACCAAGTGCTAAATGCTCTTTTATTCTAGGTATAACTTGTTTAGCTTTAATAGATTCATATAGTTGTGAAGATTCTATATAATTATAAAATCTTTGTCGTGCATATTTCCTTAGATTATCGTATTTTATGCTTTTATGGTCAAAAAGTGTATTTAAAGCATCTTGGAATTTGTGATTATTAAGTACATCTATAAACTCCCTACTATAATCAGCATTTACTTTTAAGCTTCTAGCACTCATTGCCCCTTTTGAGATAAGCATATCAGAGAATTTTCTTTCCATATATCCAACATTTACCTCTTTATCAGGTCTATTAAGCTTGTTGTATCTCATCTTATAGCCAAAGTTATTTATATAAAATGTATCTTCACTGCTTCCAGCATTATATGCACCAGTTCTACTCCCACCACCCATTTCAAAAAGGTATCCATTAGCATATTTTAAACTCTTATGACCTTTAAAGGGTGTAGCACTTAAAAATACTACTTTTGTTTTAGCAGATTTTTTTTGTGCTTTAGCTAGGTGTTGCATGTAGTTTTTATCGCTTGGCATGTAACCATTCATTAAATGACCAATGCTATTTGTAGTTTTAAAATGTGCTTGGGTTGTAGCTGTTACTTCTCCAGTTTGATTTGCTTGTAAATAGTGAGATTCATCATAAACCACCAAGTCCCAATTCTTTTTATGTACTGCTTCGTTTTGATAAAAGTTTGCATAAGTTGTTATAGTTGTATTTGTACCTTTATCTTTTATACCATTTAACTGTGTCATCTCTACTTGTACATTTTGACCATCTTCTATCCAGTCTTTTGCCTTTACATCAGTTGGAACAAGAATCAATATGCTTGTGAGTTTTCTTTTTAAAAATCTTTTAACGATACCTAGCCCAGTATAAGTTTTACCAGTACCAGTACCATTTGTAAATAACATACCTTTACCCTGTGTTTCATCATCAGGTTCAAAATTAAAAAATCTTTTTTCAGCTTTTAATACATCTAGTTGTTGATCTTCTAAAAGTACTGGTAAAGTTTCTTTTATATTTGAAATATCGCCTAAAATAACTGGAAGATCTTCAACATTTATTTGTAGTTGTAATTTTTCTTTAAATGTTAGTTTGTCAAAGCCTCGCTCCAAAGTTTTTTCAACTGGCTTTTCTTCTTTGGATTTTCCAGTAGTTCCTGTAGTTGAAGTTGCTGCGCTTGATTTAGGAGATGTTCCTTGCTCATTAGCTCCACTGCTTCCAATGGGTTCAGAATTTCCACTAGTACTGTTCTTAGATTGTATTGGTTCGTTTGTATTAGATAATTGCTTATTGCTTGACTCTCTTCTAATAGTACTATCACCTCCAGATATGAGGTCACTACTTTGCTTTGTAGTTGCATTTGCTTCATCATCAATGTTCCCATTTTGTCCACTATTGCTAGTAGTTGCATTTGTTCTTTCATCATGAGAGTTTTTATCAGTTTGTTTATAATCACCTGTGTTTTTGCTATGTCTTGCCAATATTGTTGATTTATCTGGGTCATTTATTCTTACCTCCTCTTTATTTACTATATCATATTTAGTTGGTTTGTATGCTCTACTAGTTGTATTTGGAGTTTCATTTTTATTGACATTGGGTCTATCTAGATGTAAAAACTTTGTTAAATTTTTTATGTCTTTTATGGATTTATATTTATATTGTTTAGCTATATATCTAGGAATAATATCAAATTTTTTTGTACCATTTTTACTTTTTAATTTAATAATTCTAGCTTCATCTTGTGTTATTGTTCCCACTTCTATAAATCTTTTATTATCAAGTGCTAAAACATAATCATCATTTATGGCAGTAAATATGTTTTTTTTACTTTTAATGTCATAAAACTTCATGTATTTCATATTATTAGGTGCGGGTGGTAAGCTAGAATAATCCATATCTTGAAAATTTACATCATTAAAGTCTTCAAGCTGATAGTTTATATCTTCATCTTGCCAGTTCTGATTAAAAATTTCATTATGTTCTTTTAAGCTATCTTTGTAATCATAAGAATTAAAAGCTTTCTTTGTAGCTAGCATCCTTAATGATTTTTCTATCATTTCATCTAGCATATTATCACTATCATCTTCTTTACTTGTTTTTTTAATATTATCATTTGTAAGTTTCTGTATCTCTTTTGAATCTACATCAATAATATTTTTTATATCTTTATTCTTTTGTGTATTTAATTCTTCTACTGTAATACCCTTATCACTTGCTTCTTGTTTTTGAATATCATTAGTAACTGTTGTGTTGTCAAGTTCAACTTTGGTGTCATTATTTGGGATAATTTCTGTTGGTGTCTCTTTTTGAATATTTGCTGCTTCTTTTTGGACTTCCTTAGTATTTCCAACTGCTTGAGAAAGTTCATCATCTATTATTTCTTTAGGTGTTAAATCGGTATTTTCTTTAGTGTCTCCAAATAATTCAGTTTCTAACTCTTTGTATCTATTTTGTACTTGCTGTAAAGGTTCATTACTAATTATCTTTTTTTGAGTTTTATCACTTAATTCACCATTCATACCATTTTGGAGTTTTTGACCTATTTCTTTATTTGTTAGAGGTACTTTTGATTTTGATATCTCTGTGTTTTTATTAAGTTCTTGAGACTTCCACTCTTCTTTTATTTTTTCAACTGCTAGTATTTTTTCATCTCTAGTTAATGGTATAGGCTCATTTTTATTTTTCAAAACACCATTCATACCATCTTGAAGCTTTTGACCTATTTCTTTATTCGATAATATTGTAGGTTTGTTTTTATCTTTATTATATATATCTTGTATTTCTTGTGATGATATATTATTAACAGCAGTATTTAATTCATCTTCTAGTGTTGGTTTTCTTCTTAAAACTCCAATAACTTCAGCTCCACCTTTAAGAGTAGTACCTGCAACTCCACCCATAAAAGCTGAAAATTTAGCATCATCACTTGAAGCAATTTCTCCTAAAGTTTTGGCTCCATCTTTTTGTGTTAAATGTGTTTGGCTTACAGTTTCTCCAAATTCTTGTATACCTTCAAATGCTCCACCACCTACAATACCACCTGCTATACCTAGTTTTGTTTTTGGTTTTGTAGATTTTAATGTTTTACCCAATACTTTAAGTCCAAATCTTTCACCTAAAAGTAAAGCAGACTGTGTAGCTAGTGCTTCTGCGTACCATAAAGCACTAGGAGATTTTCCTTTATTATTTTTTATATATTCATCTTCAAACTTAGATACTCTAGTACCTATAGCAAGTGCTGTTGATGGCAAAGTAAGTAACTGTATCATTTCTCCACTACTATCAGCTAAGATAGAAGGTAAATGTTTTGTCGCTTTTAAAAGTGCTTTTCCCCAGTCATTATTATCCCAATCTTTTCTTATATCTTGCATTTGAAATTTATCTTGTGTTCTATTTGCTTTTGAATAACCTGCAATTTCATCTGCTAAGTCTTGGCTTATTGCTTTTGGCACAGGTATTTTATCTCCAACAATATCTAAGCCTATAGTTTTTAAACCTCTTTTGCTAAATTTTGAAACTGCTCTAGCTGATTCTCTTGATTGTTGTATTAAAGATGATTGTACCTGATCTATAACATTATCATCATTTAATGGTACATCTATTGTATGTTTTGGTGCATAGATTAAGTTGTTGTGTTTATTTGTAGGTACAGCTTTTATTTTTTGGTTTAAACTTAAGTCTACCGCCATACTAGCTATATCTTTTTTTTGTTCAAAATCCTTAGCTATTTTATTATTCCAACTATCAGGTGTCGTATCTTTATAATTTAACTCTCCTGTTTTAAATTTCTCTTGATATGTTAGTGGTTCATTGTTGTTTATTTTATTTTGAATCTCATCTGTAAATATTGGGGTGACATGTTTGTCATATGTATCTGATATATCAAAATCAAGTTGACTATCTCTAAATGCTTGTTTGTATTTATCTTGTGTGCCTTGTGGCAATGCTTCAAATTCACTATCTGATAAATCAGTCTCAAAATATTTATCTAAGTATTTGTTTTTTGTAGCTAAATCTAAATCTTGAAATTCTTTATCATCAAATATTTCTAGTTTTTTCATCTTAAGTGCCTTTTAGCAATATCTATTTTAGTGAAGTAAAAATATATAAGTATTATTTATATATGGTATAGTTAGTCTATCTTTATATGTTTCCAATTAATTTTTTGTTTCTTCGATTCTTGGGTTGTTTTATTTATATTAGATAGATAAAGCTTGTATGCTAAATTTGGTTCAAGTTTATATTCTTTAGAAATAGTTGATACTTCTGTAACT
>JADGEG010000185.1 GCA_016744485.1 Arcobacter sp.
ATTTATAATATAAATATAAATAATAAATATATAAAATTAGTAAAAAAAGACTTTAAAGTTCCACATATCTATGAATATAAAAATGAAAATGTAGTTCCTATGTATGCAAATGAGACTTTATTGTGGAGTATTCACAAATAATAAATTTAAATAAAACTATATTATACTATTGTTTTATTAACAATAAAAAGGTGAACTATGAAAAAACTTTCAATAGCTATTGATATGGGTGCTAAATATAATGGTATTTTTATAGTCAAAACTGAAAATGAAAAAATTGTTAATAGAAAAGCTTCTTGTATCATAATAAATAAGGGTACTATAAACTTTTCTAAAAAAAGTAGAAGAGAAAATAGACATAAAGAAAGAAATTACAAAAGAAGAAAATTAGCAAAAAGATTATTAGAAGAGTTAATTGACTTTTCAAAATATGATGAAAAGAAAATTGAACTTATAAATGGACTATTAAATAATCGTGGTTATACTTTTTTAAGTTCTTCTACTAAATTTGAACAACTAGACTCTGAAACTTCTGATTTTGTTGTGTCGTATTTATCAGAACTGTCAAATTATAATACAAAAGATGAATTTGAAGAATTTTTTACAAATGAATTTGAAGATGATAAAGATCTAGTAAAATTTTTAGAACTACAAATAAAAGGGATTAATAAAATATCTGATGATTTACAAAATTATTCAAATAGGAAAAAAATATTAATAGATTTAGAGAGTTTAAAAAATAAAAATATAACAGAGTTTAAATCATTTTCATATATTAAAAATTTACTTTTTAGTTATGGATATAGTGATTTAGGAAAAAATGAGAAAGAGATAACTATTTCATTAAAAAAAGATAATTTTGATTATACAAATATAGATTTTGATAAAGAATTTTATTATATAAATGAATTAACCTTTACTAAAGAGAGTGAAGTAAATAGAGTACCTATAATAAAAAATTTAAAAGAGTTAAAAGATTTTTTAATAGGAATTAAAAAAGAGATAGATACAGGTTCTAAAACTAGAAAGAAGTATATTAAAGATATTAAAGAAGAGATAGATAGTTTAAATTTCATAGAAAATAAAGAAAAATTTCTAAATCTTATTGCAAATATATCAAACCTTCAACTTAGAGTTTTAAGAAAATTCTTTAATATTAATTCTCAAAAAAACGATAGATATGAGATTTTGAAAAAATATTTTATATCACATCATTATAAGAAAGAGAGTGAAAAAGAAACTAAAAAGAATTTACTTAAATATTTAGATGATCATAGTGATTTATTGGACTTTTTGCAAAGTACACCACCAAATTTAACTATTCCTCCCTATGAAGATATGAATAACCGTAATACTTACAAATGTAACTCTATGCTTGTTAAGCCTGAGCTTATATCTGATGAGTTAAAAAATACTATTGATACTATACTAAAAAATAATAATTTTTCTAAACTTTTGATTGGAAGTGATGGTGAGTTTATAAAAGAAGAGTTAATCAAAACAAAACCAGCTACACACAATACTTATATAAAAACAGATTTTACATATAGTAAATATCTTCAAAGAATTTTAGATGCAACTCCTGATATAACTACAAAAGAGTTAAACCCTAGAAATGTATTTAAATATATGAAGAGTTTTAATAGAGGTACGATTTCATCTGTCAAAGAGTTTAAAACAGTTTTTGGTGATAATATATATTTTGATTTAGAAAAAATAGCAACTTTATACTATAAAGAAGAAACTAAAATATATGGTGGTATATATGAAGAAAGTACATCTATATTTACCAAATGTAATACAAATACATCATATAAAAACAATGTAAAACACACCTTGCTAAAACCAATATATTCTTATGGTTTTACTACAAGTGAAGCAGATAATTGTATAGATAACATAAAAGATATTTATGGATTAAAAAAACAATTAGAACTTATATCAAGTGAAGCAAAAAAATATCAAAATAATTTTTATAATATAGTACTATCTTGTTTTGAAAATAAACAATATGTTAATGATAAAGAGATACAAAAAATTATTAAAAATCTTCCAGCAACTCTAAAATCTATAAGAGATATCTTAGATAAACAAAATATCAAAACAACATTTTTACATACTGTAGAAAATATAACATCAGAAAATATATCAAGAGTCCTAAATATTTTTAAACAAACATATAATATACTGTTTGATGATTTGAGTGGATTTTCAAAAACTTGTAAAAACTGTACAAAAGAAAATACTATACGAAGTGATGAAAATTTTACTATTGGTAAAAGACTATTAAGTGATGTGGCTAAACCTATAGATGGTATGCTTGATATGATGCTAGATAGGTTATCTTATGAGATTATTAAAGATATTAGTAAATCAGATATACAAGATATAGATAATTTAGAAATACTTTTAGAACAAAATAGATTTAAGTTTGAAGATGGATTAAATGATATAAAAGGTAAAAAAACAAAAAAGAGAGAAAATAAAGATAAATTAAAATCAATAACCTGCCCCTATATTAATGATGAAAATATAAATATTGGTGATTATGGCGAATACGACCATATTTTACCACAAAGTAAAGAACTGTACAATTCTAAAGCAAATTTAATTTATTGTAGTAGTAAGGGTAATCGTGAGAAATCAAATAGTAGTTATAAACTAGAAAACTTAAATAGTAAGCATTTAAAAGAGGTGTTTGCTTTTGATGATTTAGATAAGATTAAAGAATTTATAACAGTACATATAAAAACGATAAATATAAATGAGTTTAAAAATTTTGATAATTTAAAATTAAATCAAAAAAAAGCTTTTCGTTATGCTTTATTTATGCCAAATTCTAGTACTGAATATAAAAAGGCTTTTAATCTTGTAAAAATAGATAAATTGAAAACCTTTTCAAATGGTACTCAAAAAAGATTAGCTAGATTTATCTATGAAAAGTTAGTAAAAAAATATCCAAATGAATTTAAAAATAATATGATAGAAGTAAATAGTAAAACTATAGATAATATGCTCGTATCAGCTACTAGAAAATCACTGTCATCTATAAATGAGGATTTAAAAAAAGAAAAATACCAAGATAATCACTCTCATTGTATAGATGCTATAATTGTATTTTATTTAGCAAATGCAAAGATAAATGGAAGAGCAGATAAGAAAAAAGAAAATTTAACCACTATGATTCCTTACTATAGTTTTGATGATATTTATCTTAAAGAATCATCTATAAATAATCTATCAAAAAATGTAACTTTTATAAACTCATCTAAAAAAGAGAGAGGGGCTTACAAGCTTTTTGATAATACGATTTATAGTGAACAATACAAACATATCACAACACAAAATACAGATAAAAAAGATTTGGAATCTTTGATAAAATACAATTTACTTTTTGTAAAAGGAAAAGGTAAAAAAAAGAAAATAGAATTATCTCAACTAAAGTTCTTGGATAAGCTCCAATATTTCACTTCAAGAAAAGAGATACAAACTATAGGGCATCTCTAAAAACTACAGCTAACCAAGTCAAAACCATAATTTAGATAAAATAAGTACTATATATTATTAAAAGGCTTCATAAATGCTAGGATTA
>JADGEG010000186.1 GCA_016744485.1 Arcobacter sp.
CTCTTACAAAGTTCAAAAAACGTGGACTAATAAGGACCGATGAAAACTTTAAAGTATTAGATGAAAATGCTTTGGTAGATATATATGCTAATTAATTAGTAAAAAATTATAGAATAAACTTACAAAACAATGCGTTTGCACAGATATAAACTTTATATGCTAAATCGTGATTAACTATTGATAATAAATGTAAAAAATAAAATATAAATAAACTTTGTATAGTTTTTAGAAGCATTATACTTTTTGGATTGTGGCATTAAAATTTGACCAATGTCAATGATTAAATTATTACTATCAAATACAATATCATAGAAGTTGATTATAAATAAAATAATATTTTATTGTAATTTCTCTATTTTGTGATGGAGTCTTGGATAGCTTGCTATTCTTTAATCTTAGCTTATTGCTAAGGAAATGTATAATAGGAGTTTTTTATGTCCTGTAATACGGAAAAAAAGGTTAAAAAATCTATATGGTTTATAGTCGGCATATTGATTATAGGCGGTATTTTAGGATTAATAACCTCTTTCGGTATAGCCGTAGTTGTTAAAAACACAGCAGATGATAAATTCTGTACAATGTGTCATACAATGCAACCTATGGCTGATGCATATTCGGCTGATGTACACGGGGGAAATAATCCCATGGGTATAAAAGTCAATTGTGTCGAGTGTCACTTACCCCATGACGGTATTGCAAATTATTTATTTGCAAAAGCAAAAACGGGTATTCATGATTTTAGAGTTGAAAATTTTGGTGATTTAGACTCTATAAATTGGGAAGGGAAGAGGAAACACGCAAAGAATTTTGTTTATGATTCAGGTTGTATGCATTGTCATGTAAAATTACGTGATGCTACTATGTCTGATCCAAAAGCCTTTATCGCTCATAAAGAGTATTTTGAAAAAAGAACAAATAAAACGTGTGTTGAGTGTCATAATAATGTTGGTCACCATAATCTTGGTGATTACATCAAAAAATAATCAATCTACAAAAGGGAGTATATATAATGCTTAAAAGATTGTTAATAATACTTGCAGTTGTTGCTACTAGCACATTTGCAGCAAGTGTAGGGGATGTTAGTTCTGTTAAAACTTTAAAAGTTGAAAGAGGATTGACTGAAGCAGGAAAGAGTTGTATTGAGTGTCATGCGAAAAAGACCCCTGGTCATGTGAATGATTGGAAAGAAAGTCGTCATGGACATGTTGGTGTTTCTTGTATTGATTGTCATTCTGTAAAAAAAGACAATCCTATGGCTGGGCAAAATTGTCCAGGTGTAAAAGGTACAGATACTTATGTTTCTATATTGGTTAGTCCAAAAACATGTGCTAGATGTCATCCAAATGAAGTAGAGGAATTTCAAAAAAGTGGACATGCTCGTGCTGCTTTACAAGTTCGTGCAAAAGCTAGTATGCAATCACTAATGCATCATTATGAGGGTAGAGGTAATCCAGATTTACAAGATTCTCCAGAAGCAACTGGCTGTATGCAATGTCATGGTTCTATTATTGAAATAGGAAAAGATGGTAGACCAACTGCTGAGACATGGCCAAACTATGGTATTGGTAATGTTTATCCTGATGGTGGAGTAGGTAACTGTAAATCTTGCCATTCAGCACATACCTTTTCAATTGCAGAAGCAAGAAAACCTGCAGCTTGTGCATCTTGTCACTTAGGACCAGATCACCCAGATATTGAAATATATAATAATTCTATGCATGGACATATCTTTAATGCAGAAGGTAGTACTTGGAAATATGACAGTGCTCCAGATGCTTGGGAACCAGGTGACTATAGAGCTCCAACTTGTGCAACTTGTCATATGAGTGGTATAGGTAATCTTAAAACTACACATAATGTTAGCAGAAGATTAAAATGGAATATTTGGGCACCAATTTCAAAAACTAGAGAGGGTGGTTATGAAACTGCTGTAAAAGATTTTGAAAATGGTAAAATAACAAAAGGTAATGCACTGGCAGGACATCCAGACGGAAGTAAAGCAGCTCGTGGTGAAATGGAACAAGTATGTAAATCTTGTCACGTAAGCACTCATACTAAGAATTTCTTCAAGATGGCTGATAAGCATGTGGAACTTTATAACACATATGCTGTAGATGCTAAAAAGATGATTACTGAGTTAGGTAAAAAAGGTCTTATGAAAAAAGATAAATGGTCTGATGAAGCATTTAAAATTTGGTATCACATCTGGCATCATCAAGGACGTAGAATGAGACAAGGAGCTTTAATGGGTGGACCTGATTATGCTCATTGGCATGGTGTTTTTGAACTTCAACAAAATATTAGAGAGTTGGAGACTATTTATAATCATAGGATAAAAACAGGGAAGATAGAAGGGTAGAGCTTTAATCTCTATGTACAAAATAGTAAAGAAATATAATTTTCTTCTTTGGGAAGACATTAGTCTTCCCTTTTTAATATTAAGGATAAGATGTGATGAATTTTTTAGTTAAGTTTTTGTTTTTGTATATGTTAAGTGTTTCATTTGTATTTAGTGCAGATGTATTGGCTGTAGTAAATGGAAAAAATATAACAACTCAAGTCGCTCCAAAAGATTTTTATAAGTTAAATAAAAATATGAAAAGAAAAATTGTTGATAGACTTATAGAAAAAAGATTAGCAAGTGATTATGCTTTATCAACAAAGATTTCAAATAGTGATGAGTTTAAGAAAGTTCTTGAACATGTTTTTAAAATGAGCTCAAAAAATGAAAAAGACAATAAAAATTTAGCTAATTTATTTAAAAATGATAGTAGTATAGATGGTTATACTAAGGAGCAACTTTATAGTAAAAAAGGTTTATTAGCATTTGATTTTATCTTAGATAAAAAATCAAAAGAGTTAAAACCATCAAAAGATATATTAAAAAAATATTATGAGGCACGAAAATATAAGTATGATACTCCTGCTATGCTTGAACTTTTAACTATAGTAGTTAATGATAAAAAACTCTCTTATGAAATTGTTAAAGAACTTATAAATTCAAAAGACACCTTAGGAGCTTTTTCTAAACTCGCTGCAAAATATTCCCTAGCTCCGTCGGCTAAAAATCATGGATATTTTGGTAAATTAGCAATTAATGAATTAAATACAATTTTAAAACCTGTATTAAAGGATTTAAAAAGAGGAGATTATGTTAAAAATCCTATTAAAACTGAATTTGGTTATCAGATTTTTTATGTTTTAAATGATATTCCAGAGTTTAAAAGTACCTTTGATAGTGTTAATTCAACAGTAGAAGAAGATTATATAAAAACTTATGTAAAAAGGTGGGCATTAGAAACAATTAAAAAGTTAAGAGAAAAATCAACAATTGAGATAAAAATATAACTAATATTGAGTTGGTTTGTTTAATGTTAAATATTGAGAATAAATCTAAATATAAGAAGTAATTAGTTATTGTCTAAAATTCCAAGAGTTTTACTCTTGGAATTTTTTATAATTGATAAAGGATTGATATGAAATTAACATTAAAGATTTTGGCTATATTGTCATTGTGTTTTATTTTTGGATTTGCAAATGCTGAGAATATATCAGATAAAGTTGCTTCTTTAAAAATAGGAACA
>JADGEG010000017.1:0-4353 GCA_016744485.1 Arcobacter sp.
TCACTAATGAATCTATATAAAGTATTAGAATATTTAATTGTAACTGCAAAAGTTGAAAACTCTAATATTATATATTTATTTTCAACATTTAAAATTTTGCTTAAAATATCCGATTTTTGTTCTTGAATAAAAACAGATAAACCAACCTGATGTGATAAATAATTAACAAGATTTTCATCTATATAATCAAGTTTAAAACTAAGCTTATTTGACCAATATTGAGTTAATGCTTCAATAGTTGGTGTTCGTCCAGAACTTACATGCTCTTGGGCTAAATAACCTTCATCACCTAACTTTTTAAAATAAGATCTAATAGTTGCAGGGGAATAAGTAATATCATACATTGATTTTAATTGTGAAGAACCAATAGGTTCACAATTTACAATATATGCTTTAATAATTGACTGTAACAAAAAATCTTTTTTATTTATCATATTTACTTTTCCATAATCTAGCACTCATATTATTGAACTGCTAAAATGATTATACACTATTGAGTGAGTATTTGTCAAGTACTTTTTAGCAATATACTATTAAAAGTGCTGATTTATAAATTATTTTATTTGTAGTATTCTTTTTTAAGTGATTTGTAGTACACTTGCAATAATAAAAATTTATAAAAAGAAGTTTAAATGTATGAAAAAATTAAAGAACAATTTGCAAGTGATAATTATTCACAAATTTGTCCTGAGGTATTAGATAAAATTGTTAGTTTAAATGGTGACAATGCACAAGCATATGGTGATGATTATTATACTAAATATGCAGCTGATAAATTAAGAGAATTATTTGAATGTGATTGTGAAGTTTTTTTTGTTTTCAATGGAACGGCTGCAAATTCTTTGAGTTTAGCATCATTGTGTAATTCTTATCATAGTATTATTTGTACAGAAGTTGCACATATAGAAACAGATGAATGCGGAGCTCCTGAGTTTTTCTCAAATGGTTCTAAATTATTACTTGCAAAAGGTAAAAATGGTAAATTAAGACCTTGTGATATTGAAGAACTTGCAAATAAAAGAAGTGATATTCATTATCCAAAACCAAAAGTTGTATCTTTAACACAAGCAACAGAATTAGGAACAGTTTATACTATTGAAGAATTAAAAGCTATTAAAAAAGTAGCTGTCAAAAATAATTTACATATTCATATGGATGGAGCTAGATTCTCAAATGCCCTTGTCTCTTTGAATGTAAGTCCAGCTGAGCTTACTTGGAAAGTGGGTATTGATGTTTTATGTTTTTCAGGAACAAAAAATGGCTTAGCTTTAGGTGAAGTTGTAATTTTTTTTAATAAAAAATTATGTAAAGATTTTGATTATAGGTGTAAACAAGCAGGACAGTTAGCATCTAAAATGAAATTTATTTCAGTGCAATGGATAGCACTTTTAGAAAATAACTTATGGAAAAAAAATGCTTCCCATGCAAATCGTATGGCTAAATATTTTGAACAAGAAGTCAAACAAATGAAAAATATTAAAATAAAATGTAAGGTTCAAGCAAATAGTGTGTTTATTCAAACTGATGAACAATTACTAGATGAGCTTAAGAGTAAAAATTGGATTTTTTATTCTTTTATTGGTGCAGGAGGAGCTAGGTTCGTATTTTCTTGGAACTCTAGTAAAGAAAGAATTGATGAACTATTAAAAGATATTAAAAGAATCTTTACATAGATTTTTTAAAAAGAAACAGGAGTTATTACAGAAATATAAGAAGCTTTCTTTAAGCTTTTATTTTCAATTTTATGAGCAAGTGCAGGATTAAACCTTATGCAGTCTCCTTCATATAAGATAAATTCTTGATCTACTAATGTGACAATAATTTCCCCACTAAGAACATAATCACATTCTTCTCCACCTTTTGTATGAGGAATAATTTCGTTTGTTAGCCTCTTTGCTTCTAAATTAATTAGTAAAAATTCAATATCACCTTGTAAATTAGGAACTAATAATTCATAATTATATAAAGGATCCTGAAAAGATATTTTTTTTCGTTTATTTTTTCTAACTACAAAAGAAGATTCATCATCATGATATTTATTTATTATTTTATCATTTGTAAAAAGATGTGCTAATGTAGTATCTAAAACTTTTGCTATTTTTCTTAAAGTTTCAATTGAGCCTGAAGTTGAACCATTTTCTAATAGTGACAACATAGCTACAGATATACGAGCATCATTAGCAAGTTGTTTAGCTGTCATTTGTTGTGTTTTTCTTAAATCTCTAATTTTTTTACCAACATTTAAATCTTTCGACACTTGCATCCTTTTATTTAAAATTAGCTTCATTCTAACTAAAATACTCTTGTATAGGAATAATATGAAAAAATTGTCTAAAAAATTTAATGACTTAATATAAAATGAATATTCATAATTATATATTCAATATTTCGCGATATATTTTATTATTTTGTTTATATTATACATACTTTTTTAATTTTTTTTGTCTTTTACAATAACTGATTAAAATATTAAGAATATTTAGATAAAATTTTAAAAAAATTATAGGAAATTTTAATGGCAATTTATACATGTGGGCATACAACTCCTGATTCAGATTCAATTTGTTCAGCTATTTCTTTAGCATATTTATTAAATGAAATAAAACGAGAAGCAATACCAGCACGTCAAGGTGAACTAAATCCTGAAACAGAATTTATTTTAAACAAATTTAGTTTTAAAGCACCTATACTTAAAACACAGTTTAAAGGTGAAGAATTATTTATTACAGATTATTCAGATAAAGGACAAGCTCCTAAGGATATTGACGAAGCAATAGTTGTTGGAATTGTAGATCATCATAAATTAGGAGATATTACAACTTCAACTCCCTTAGAATGTTGGATTAGACCAGTTGGTTGTACTAATACTATTGTAAAAGAGATGTATGATTATCATAGGGTAAAAATTCCAAAAAATATTGCAGGAATTATGATGTGTGCTATTTTAAGTGATACAGTAATTTTTAAATCACCAACTTGTACCAATATTGATATAAAAACAGTAAGAGAATTATCAAAAATTTGTGGAATTGAAGATTTTGGTGCTTTAGGAATGGAGATGTTTAAAGTTAAATCACAAGTTCAAGGGGTAAGTTCAAGAGATTTAATTTTAAGAGACTATAAACCTTTTGATATGTTTGGTTCTGCTGTTGGAATTGCTCAGCTTGAAGTTGTAGATTTAAGTCTTTTTGATGATGTTAAAGAAGGTTTATTAAAAGAATTAGAAGCTTTTAGAGTTGAAAATCATCTTCATACTGCTTGTTTATTATTAACTGATATTATTAAAGAAGGTTCTGAAGTGTTAGTATCTTCTTCAAATATAGAGGTTTTTGAAAAAGCTTTTGAAGTTAAATTAGAAAACAATAAGGTTTGGTTACAGGGATGTTTATCACGCAAAAAGCAAATTATTCCATTTTTAGAACCAGCATTTAAGTAGTAATTTAAGTGTGAGTAGGAAAATAAAAAGTACTCTTCTTCAGATACCTAAACACACTATAAATTAAGGTACCTTGCTATGTTCCCATCCTGGGGCATTGTCTTAAAATATAATTGTAAAGGTCTAAAGAAGAGCCTAAAACATATTTTATATTAAATATACTTTAGGCTCTTCTTTTATAAAATTAAGAGCTATAAACATAAATAAATTTATAGCTCTTAATAGTTTTATAATCGAGACTCGTATCTTCTTAGCATATACAATCTTTTTAACATTTTTTTTCTTGCATTGATTTTTTGTTTTTTTCTAATCTCTGTCATTGGCTCAAAAAATCGTCTAGCTCTAGTTTCAGTTACAATTAGATTTCTATCACATTGTTTCTTAAATCGTCTATATGCTTCGTCAAAAGATTCATTATCTTTAACTTTAATGCCTGGCACTAAAATCACCCACTTTCTTTTATAAATTTTAGGAATTATACTTGAATTATCCTTAATTAACATTTAAATAATTTTTAGCTAAAATAATACAAATATACATAAATTAAGGGATATATTGAATTTAACACATTTAGATGAAAATAATAAACCTAAAATGGTTGATGTGTCTGTTAAAGAAGACACAAAAAGAGTTGCTATTGCTAGTGGTCAGATTTCTATGAATGAAGATGCTTATTTAGCTATTATTTCTAATAAGAGTAAAAAAGGACCTGTTTTACAAACAGCAGTCATAGCTTCCATTATGGCTGCAAAAAAAACATCTGATATTATTCCTATGTGCCATCCTTTATTATTAAATTCAATCAAATGTGATATAGAAGAATTGCCACAATTACCTGGATTTAAATTACTAGTAAATGTAACATTAAATGGAAAAACTGGTGTTGAAATGGAAGCATTAACAGCTGTATCTATAGG
>JADGEG010000017.1:4363-16742 GCA_016744485.1 Arcobacter sp.
ACTTTTAACAATTTATGATATGATCAAAGCAATTGATAAATCAATGATAATATCAAATATTACTTTAGAAAAAAAAGCAGGTGGGAAAAGTGGAAATTATGAGAGGTGTGTGTAAAAATTATGTATAATATAAGTGATATAAGTAAAGAAAAATTAAATTTAACATATCCTTGTTCTTGGATATATAAACTAATAATCAATGATAATAAAAAGTTGGATGATAAAATTAATCAAATTATAGGGAATAAAAAATATAAACTTAATTTATCTAAAGTAAGTAAAAAGGGTAATTATAAAAGTTATTCTTTAGAATTAGAAGTAAGCAGCGATAGTGAACGAATAAAACTTTATACTATTTTAAGTAATGAAGTATATATCAAAATGGTACTTTGAAAGAATTTAATTATGAATAGACGAATATTTTTAAAAAATTTAAGTAAAAGTGTAGTTTTCGTCCCTTTGTTAATAAAAGATTTAAGTGCGAATATTATACAAAACAATACTCATGAAACTAATAATAGTTTTGATATTGAACCTGATATTTATTTAGATAATAAAGATAAATATGATTTGTTAAGTGTTAGAAATAAATTAAAATTAATTCAAAGACATGTAGGTTATGGAAACTTTAATTTAATTAGTTTTGATCGTATGATAAAAGTAGCTAAATATTCTTCAAAAATTCAAAGATTTAATAAAAAAGAACTAGAATTCTTAGAATCAATTTTTTATTATAATCCTTCTTCTCATGGGTTTTTTGGGCATAGGATAAGTTCTAATATTACTGATATTATCAAATTAAAAGAAGTTATAAAAATACCTAGAACAGGTCATTATTTATTTAAAGGTCAACCTGAAAAAACATATCATGAAATGAAAAAAGATATTGGAAACACTATAATACTCACATCAGGGGTGAGATCAATTGTAAAACAAACAAAGCTTTTCATTGATAAGGTTTATAAAACCAAAGGCAACTTATCTGTAGCATCTAGATCTTTAGCTCCTCCAGCATTTACATATCATAGTATTGGTGATTTTGATGTTGGAAAAAAAGGTTATGGTTATGCAAACTTTACTGAAAGATTTGCCTTAACACAAGAATTTTTAGAAATGAAAAAATTAAATTATATAGAAATGAGATACACAGTTAATAATAAGGATGGGGTAAGGTATGAACCTTGGCATATTAAAGTTATTTAGATTATCGTTATTATTTGTATTAATACAGGGTTTAAATGCATCAATACAAAGTTTTGATTTTGATTTAATTAAAAAAGGCAAAACTAGTAAAATTAATAATACTTTATTAATAATTGGAGGTATTCAAGGTGATGAACCTGGAGGTTTTACAGCAGCATCATTGGTATCTACTCATTATGAAATAACAAAAGGTTCTGTTTGGATTGTTCCAAACCTTAACTTTTATTCAATTATTAAAAAATCAAGAGGTCCTTTTGGTGATATGAATAGAAAATTTGCAAAACTAGATAGAAAAGATCCTGATTATAATTCAATTCAAAGAATTAAAAATTATATAAAAGCTCCTGAGGTTAAAATAGTCTTAAATTTACATGATGGAAGTGGATTTTATAGAAAAAAATACATAGATAATATGCATTCTCCTTATAGATGGGGCCAAAGTTCAATTATAGATCAATCAAAACTTAATGTTGATAAATATGGTAATTTATTAGAAATATCAAATTTAGTTTGTAGCCATGTTAATAAGTTTTTAATTAGACAAAGAGATAAGTACAGTGTTAAAAATACACATACAAGACATGGTAATGCTGAGATGGAAAAAACTTTAACTTATTTTGCAATTAGTAACGGCAAAGCTGCTTTTGGAAATGAAGCAAGTAAAACTTTACCTTTAAATGAAAGAACTTATTATCATTTATTGGCACTTGAAAAATATATGAATTTAATGGGAATAGAATATAAAAGAAATTTTAACTTAACGCCAAAAGTTATAAAACACTTGATAACTAATGATATTTATATTAGTTTTCATGATGGTAATATAAGGCTTCCTTTGGCTAAAATAAGGAAATTATTAAAATATTTTCCAATAAAAAAAGATGGTACTTTAGAATTTATACCATCAAATCCATTAATGACTATTATAAAAAATAAGAATGTTTATACTATTCATTATGGAAATAATAAATTAGCAAATCTCTCTCCTGATTATTTAGATATGTATGAATTTAAACAAAATATTCAAATTAAAGTTGATGGAGTTTATAAAGATGTTGAATTAGGATCTATTATAGATGTTTCTAGGAATTTTATAATATCTCCAATAAAAAATTTACGAGTTAATGTTATTGGTTATATAAATAAAAAACAAAAAAATGAATCAGGTTTAAAAATCACAAAAAAAGAAATAATAAAAAGATATTCTATTGATAAACATGGGAAAATTTTTAGGGTAGAATTTTATAAAAAGAAAAAATTTGTAGGAATGCTTTTAATAAATTTTTCTAGTAAATTAAAAAGTATAAAAAAACTCTTATTCAATACTCAAGTTAAAAAACTTGTAAAAAAGAATCTTATGCATAAAGACGAAGTTTAAATTAATATATAATTGAAACTTCTTTTTTTAAATTTAAATTTATTCTTTATTTTCCATAATTTTTATTGATATTATAATATCATCTTGGTTTATTTGATCTAATACTTCAAAACTTTTTTCATCTTCATCTTCAATTGCTCCAAATACAGTATGTCCACCATCTAAATGTGGGCAAGCTATAAAACATATGAAAAATTGAGATCCACCAGTATTTACTCCTGCATGAGCCATAGATAAACTTCCTTTATTATGTACTTGTTTAGGTGCTGATGTTTCACATTTAATTGACCAAGAAGGACCACCCATACCCGTACCATCAGGACAACCACCTTGAGCCATAAAATTAGGAATAACTCTATGAAACTTTAAGTTATCATAAAACCTATCATTTGCTAAGCTTGCAAAATTTGCTACAGTATTTGGTGTTTCTTTATGGAATAATTTAATCCATATATCACCTTGATTACTTGTTATTTTTGCATATGCAAATTTTTCTAGTTCTTCTTTTGTGTAATCATATATTTTTAATTCTTTTGACATTTATATCCTTCATATAATATGTTTATTTTTTGATTATATCTTGTTTTGGTTTTAAATAGTTTAATTTGACCATATTCTTGACAATTTCTTTAAATACTGGTGCAGCTGAAGATGCAGCATAATGATAATACCAGTGTTTACCAGTTGATATTGGATTTATTACAGTAACTCCAATTGTATATTTATTATGTTCATCATTTACAAAACCAAAAAAAGATGAAATATATTTTCTTAAATATATACCTTTTCTTGCGATTTGAGCTGTTCCTGTTTTACCACCTATTACTAAACCATTGATGTATGCTGTTCTACCTGTACCTTTATTAACTGTTTTAATTAACATTCTTTTTATTTCTTTTGCAGTTTTTTTAGATATCACCCTCTTAGGACTATCTTGTTCAATTTTATGTTGATTATCATCAATTGAAAAATAAGACAAAATTTTAGGTTTTACTGCTAGACCATTATTATCAAAAACACTATAAGCTTTTAATAATTGCATAAATGTAGATGTCATACCTTGTCCATAAGATATAGTCGCTTTATATACATTATCTTTTCTTTTTTTTTCTCCAACAGCTAATTGCCAAATTTTTGGTAGTTGTCCTTTTTTTTCATAAGGTAAATCTATACCTGTTTTTTCTTCAAAACCAAATTTTTTAAAACCAGCATGTAATTCTGTAGCTTTTAATCTTTGAGCTAATTGTAAAATACCTATATTGCTTGAGTGTATGATGATATCATCTAAACTTAAATAATGTTTTTTGAAAACATGATCATCTTTGATATAAAATTTACCAACTTTAATTCTTCCTTTTTTAAATATTTTTTTAGAATTCATTTTTTTTATTTTATTATGTGCAAATACTAATTCATTTTTTTTAACTCTATTTTTATCTAAAAGTAAAGCCATAGATATAGGTTTTATAACAGATCCTGGTTCAAATTGATATTCAATTGCATTTACACTCAAAGAAGATATGTCTTTTTGTTTTATTTTTTGGGGATTAAATCTATTCGAAGAAGCTAGTGATAAAATTTTACCACTTGAACTTTCCATAACAGCAATAATAATTTCATCAGCTGAGAATTTTTTTTTATAAACATCTAAAATTATTTCAATATCTTTTTGTAAAGTTAAAGGAATATTTAATATTAAATTTGCTCCATCAATTCTTTTTTTAATCATTGATTTTTTATCAAAAGATATATAAGATAAAATATCTCTATTTCCACTTAATACTCCATCTTTATTACTATTTAATAAAACATTATATTTCTTTTCTAAACCTTTTATTCCTTCAACTTTTGTTTTTTCATTACTTGTTTCAAATTTATTTGTGTATCCAATAACAGGAGAGAGTGTATCTTCATAAGAGTATAATCTTTTTTCACCACTTTCAACGATACTTAAACCTAAAAGAATTTTACCACCTTTAACTTTTCTGTATTTAAATACTCCAAGACGTCTTAGTTTAAAACTTAATTCTTTTAAATTTTTTGCTGTTCTTTCATCTATATTGTATGTTAATACTAAAGTAGCAGGTTTTAATAGTGATTTGTTTATTTTTTTTCTTAGTTTTTTTATATTCATATTACTATAAATAGAAAATAGTTTGATAAATAAATCTTTTGTATGTAAATTTAAATGTCTTGTATCAATTACTGCTTTGTATATTTTTGTAGATCTAGTAATTTGAAAATTATCAGAGCTTATTATATTACCCCTAATAGCTGTTTCTTCAATTTTACTATTTAAAGTAGGCAATCTTCTATAAGAATTAATAGTGTCAAATATAGAAAACATTAATATTATTAAGCATAAGAGCATTAAAGTAAATATAAAAATTATTTTTTTGATTTTATTGGTATTTTCATTGTTTTTTGATATCATTTTTATCCAAAATTTAATATAATAATCTTATGCATTCTAACAAAAAAAATATTAAAGCACGAAAAGATATTGTTAAAAATACTCAAAGTGATCATTTGTTATTTATCTTAGTGTCTTTCCTTATCATAATAAGTATAATTTTTTCTTATTCACTTACAATTTATACAGTAGAGTATTATGAAGTAGGTCAATATTACTTTTTTATAAGGCAGTTTTTAGTAGGTATTGTATCTATATTAATAATGTGGTTTTTTTCAAAAATAAGCCCTGATATTCTTGTAAATAAAGTTGGAATGACTTTATTTATTTTATTTGCACTCATCATGATAATTATGCCTCTTTTACCTAGTAATATTGTTCCTTCTATTGGAGGAGCTAGTAGGTGGATTAAACTATATGGATTTTCTTTATCTCCTATTGAATTTTTTAAAATAGGTTTTATTTATTTTTTATCTTGGTCTTTTCATAGAAGAATTATAGATGTTTCAAAAAAAATTACTTTTAAAAATGAATTTATTTTATTGTTTCCATATTTTTTAACATTTGTTTTTGTTGTTTTTTTTGTGGCTTTTTTACAAAAAGATTTAGGTCAAATAGTATTATTAGGATTTATATTATTTATCTTATTAATTTTTGCAAATAGAAGTTATAAAATATTTTTATTTTTAGGAATTACAGGAGTAGGTATATTAGTTAGTCTAATTCTTATTTTTCCTTATAGATTAAAAAGAATTTATTCATGGTGGGCTATGGTACAAGATGATATTTTACAATTTTTACCTTATTGGATGGAGCATTATTTAAGAATTGCAGAAATTCCTGCACCTTATCAAGTATCTCACTCATTAAATGCTATACATAATGGTGGTATTTTTGGTAAAGGTATAGGTTTAGGAGATATTAAATTAGGTTTTTTAAGTGATGTGCATACAGATTTTATTTTAGCAGGAATTACCGAAGAATTAGGATTATTTGGTTTATTTTTTATTGTATTTATTATGATTATGATTATTTGGAGAATATTAAAAATTAGTCAAAGAGTTACGAATCAACTTTATCATTTATTTACAGTTGGAATTTCTTTGATGATTATGATTGCATTTTTAATAAATGCTTATGGTGTATCAGGAATGATACCTATTAAAGGAATTGCAGTTCCATTACTAAGCTATGGTGGATCTTCTATGATATCAATGGCTATTTCTATTGGTTTAGTTTTATCAATTAGTAGAACAATTAAATATAAGAATAAGAAAAAATCATGATAAAAGGATCGGTTGTAATAACAGGTGGTGGTACTGGAGGACATTTAAATGTTGCAGATTCATTCATAGACTCTTTACATAAAAAAGCTATAAGTGTTATTTTTATAGGTTCTTCTAATGGTCAAGATCAAGCTTGGTTTAAAAATGATAAACGACTTAAAGAAGCATATTTTTTAGATACTAAAGGAGTATTAAATAAAACTTTTTTTGGAAAAATCAAATCATTATTTAATATTTTTTTAGAAATTAAAACATGTCTTAATATATATTCAAAACATAATGTGAAAGCTGTAATATGCGTTGGTGGATATTCTGCAGCATCTGGAACTTTTGCTTCTATTTTATCAGCTTCATGTTCATTATATATTCATGAACAAAATTCAAAAATGGGTAAATTAAATAAAATAAGTTCACCATTTGCTAAAGAAGTATTTTCTTCATATGATTCAAAATCTTTAGTAAAAGACTACCCTGTATCAAAACTATTTTTTGATAATTCACGAATAAGAAAAAAAATAAAAACAATTATTTTCTTAGGTGGTTCTCAAGGAGCAATGCATATAAATAATTTTGCATTAGAACTTGCTATAAGTTTAAATAATTTGAATATAAATATTATTCATCAAACAGGTTTATTAGATTTTGAAAGAGTAAAAAAAATATATGATAAATTAAATATTAAAGTAGATATTTTTGCTTTCTCAAATGAAATATATAAAAAAATGAATAAAGCAGATTTTGCAGTTTCAAGGTCAGGTGCATCAACATTATGGGAACTTTGTGCAAACACTCTACCAGCTCTTTTTATACCTTATCCTTATGCCACAAGTGATCATCAATATTATAATGCAAAATTTTTACAAGATCAAGGTTTATGTTATCTTTTAAGGCAAAATGAATTAAATAAAGATTTTTTATTAAAAATACTTAAAAAAGATAATTTCAAAATTAGTAAAAACTTATTTTCTTGTATAAATACTAATGGTGTTGATTCTATCATAGATATTTTAATTGAAAATCATAAGTAGACATATACCAAAAATAATTCTATAAATACCAAAACTTACAAAAGTAAAATTTTCTAAAAACTTTAAAAATAATTTAATTGCAAGAAATGCTGTAAGAAAAGATACTAAAAAACCGATACCTAGATTAATTAAATTGGTTTGCATAAATAATTCTTTATGATGTTTTAATAAATCATAAGCAGTTGTAGCACACATTACAGGAAAAGCTAATAAGAATGAAAATTCAGCACTTGCTTTTCTATTTAATCCTACAATCATGGCACCAATTATACTAGAACCTGCTCGTGATGCACCTGGAATTAAAGCAAAAATTTGTGCTAGACCTATATATAAAGCTTGTTTATAAGTAATATCTTCTACATCTAAAGTATGTGTTTTTATTGTCTTATAAAATTTTTCCACAAATAAGAATATAATTCCACCTACTATAAAAGCAATTGCTACTATTTGTATTGAGAATAATTCTTTTATATGTTTTGCAAATATAAAACCAATAATACCGATAGGTAAAAAAGAAAGTGTTATTTTATACCATAAATTTATATGCTTTATTGTAAATTTTGAAGGATAATTTAAAATAACAGCTAAAATTGCAGCAAACTGAATAATAACTTCAAAGGCTTTATTGACATTTGTTTGCTCTATATTCATAAATTTACTTGCAACTATTAAATGTCCTGTTGATGAAATAGGTAAAAATTCTGTAATTCCTTCAATTAATCCTAAAATAATTGTATGAAATATTTCCATTAAAGACCTTTATTTTTTGATAGTTGTAAAAATAACTTTAAACTTCTTTTTTCTTTTATACCTAAATTATAATCAATTTTTTGTAAATAAGATAAAATGTTTTTACTTGATATACCTGTTTTTTGTGAATATTTTTTTAAAATATAAGAAGGTATTTTAACATGTTTTTTATTAAATCTTTTTGTAAGTTTATTTAATAAATTTTTATGCTTACAATAAGCTAAAACAGCAAAAACAAAGGGTAAGTTATATTTATCTTGCCAAGCTTTCGCTAAATCTATAAATTCTTTTGTAATATTTGAATGATAAAAATTTAAAGCTTTATCCCCTATTAAAACTTTTCCTTGTAAATCTAATACCTTTACTAAAGCATTTGAAGTATCACTTTGAAAATCTTTTTCGTTTTTACCTTTAATTAAAAGTACAGATAAAACTTCTTCTTTCGCAACAATACCAAAATCTAAATATTTTTCATTTTTTGATGTAATTGAAGATATAAAAGCACAATCAACTTTTCTTTTTTTAAACTTTTTATTAATAAAAGAGGGGTATGATTTTTTATATTCTATAATGGCTTTTAATTGAGTAGATTTTATTCTTTTCTTTAAATATACATGAAATGGTAATAAATTAATAAAGTCAATTTTAGCAAATATCAAAGTATTTTTCCTTATAATAAAAATTATTTTGATATAATAATATAAAAATGTTTATTAAAGGATTAATATGGTTGAAGTAGAATTCTTAGGACCCATAAATAAAGAATCAATGAACCTAGATATTAATAATATATCTCAATTAAGTGTAATTTTAAAAAAAGAAGAAGAATTGTCTAAATGGCTTGAATTATGTGCAGTTGCTGTTAATGATAAATTAATTTCTAACAATGATGTAAAATTATTTAATGGTGATAAAATATCTTTACTTCCTCCTATTTGTGGAGGTTGATTTTATGGTATCTAGATATCATACTTTAGAATTATATAATGGATCATTAAATGTTGAAAAAATAACTACAGCATGGTATAAAGAGTATAAAAATTTAAATTATGGAGCAATCATTACTTTTGTTGGTGTTGTAAGAGATGAAAATGGAATTGATGGTTTATCATTTGATATTTATGAACCAATGCTTAAATTGTGGTTTGATAAATGGAGAAACAAAGTAAACAATAAAGATGTAATAATCTTAATGGCTCATAGTATTGGTGATGTTTTAAATCATGAATGCTCTTACATAGCTACAATATGTTCGAAACAAAGAAGATTGGCTTTAGAAATTATTGATTATTTTGTAGAAGATTTTAAAGCAAATGCAACGATTTGGAAATATGATCTTAAAAATCAAAAAAAATTTTATGCACAAGATAGAAGTAAACTTATTAAGCATGCAGGGGTACTAAATTTATGAAAAACATTTTAATTGTTGAAGACAGTAAAGTTGTATCAGGTGCTATTAAAAACTTAATTGAAAAAGAATTCAACTTTCACTGTGTAATTTGTGAATCTAAAAAAGAATCAGCTCAAATTTTATTAAAATATAAAGGTAAATTTGATGTAGCATTATTAGATTTAGGTCTACCAGATGCTCCAAATGGAGAAATAGTTGACTTTATTACTAAGTTTAATATACCAACTATTATATTAACAGGCTCAACACTAAGTGAGGATGAAGTAAAATTTAGAAATAAAAACATAGTTGATTATGTAATAAAAGATGGCTCATATTCTTTTGTTTATGCAGTATCGGTAATAAAACGAATTATTAATAATTCAAAAATAAAAGTATTAATAGTTGATGATTCAAATGTATTTATTGAAAAAATAAAAAAATTAATATTAAGATATAAACTTATTGCATATACTGCAAGTAGTTCTGAAGAAGCTTTAAAGGTGTTGAAATTAAATCCTGATATCAAGCTTATTTTAACATATTATTATATGCCAAATATAAATGGTTTAGAATTAACAAGAAAAATTAGAAAAAAATATACAAAAGATGAATTAGGAATAATTGTATTATCTAGTAATGATGATAAAAAAGCATCAACAAATGTATTAAAATATGGAGCAAATGATTTTTTAGATAAAAAATTTTCAAATGATGAATTTTTTGCAAGAATTTCTGCAAATTTAGAAATTTTAGAACTTTTTGAAGATGCTAATAACAAGGCAAATAGAGATTTTTTAACGGCTATGTATAATAGAAGGTATTTATTTCAAACAGGAGTTGAAAAATATAATAAAGCTAAAAATAATAATATAGATTTTGCAATCGTAATTATAGATATAGATAAATTTAAAAATATAAATGATACTTATGGACACGACATTGGAGATATTGCAATTAAAGAAGTTGCAAAAATTTTAAATAAACATTTTAATGATTATGATAATTTAATTGCAAGATTAGGAGGAGAAGAGTTTTGTATCTTGATTTCAAAAAAAACAAATGATGAGGTTAAAGAAATATTAGAAAAAGTTAGAAAAGATTTTGAAATAAATGTTATTGAAGTAAAAGATTTAAAAATTAAATATACTGTTTCTATTGGTTGTTCTTTTAATTTTGGAGTAAATATGGATGATATGATACAAAGTGCAGATAACAGTTTATTTGTTGCAAAAGATAATGGAAGAAATCAAATCAGGTATCGTGATTGAGAGTAGACTTACATAATCATACAAGTTTGTGCAATCATGCAAGTGGTAGTATAGAAGATTATATTAAAAAAGCAATTGAACTAAAAATAAACATATATGGTTTTTCAGATCATGCTCCTATGAATTTTGATAAAAAGTATAGAATGTCGATTTTACAAAGTAAAATATATGAAAAAAATATTTTAGAAATGAAAAAAAAATATGCTAATAAAATTAAAATACTATTAGCATATGAAGTAGATTATTTGCATCCTTATATTTTAGATGAAATACTGCAATCTAAAGTAGATTATTTAATTGGTTCTGTTCATTTCTTAAGAAATAAAAACTCTATTTGGGGTTTTGATAACCCAAAATTTATAGGTGTATACAAATCAAAAAATATTGATGATATTTGGCAAGAATATTTTGATGCAATTGAACATATGGCTAAGAACAATATATTCGATATTGTTGGGCATCTTGATTTGATAAAAGTTTTTAATTTTTTACCAAAAAAGGACATTAAACTCATAGCCCTTAAAGCATTAAAGGCTATTAAAAAATCAAATATGGTTTTAGAAATCAATACTGCTGGTTTAAGAAAACCTATTAATGAAACATACCCTTCAAAAGATATATTAGAACTAGCATTTGATTTAAATATTAATATCACATTTTCTTCAGATGCACATTGTATTGAAGATATAGGATATAAATATGAAGATACTATAATAATGGCAAAAAAAATTGGATTTACAAAATGTGCAATTTTTGAAAATAGAGATATTGTATTATATGAATTTTGATTTATGTATATTTTTTATACAAAAATAACTTAGTTTTTTTGTTATATTTAGCTATAGTATAGGTATATTAAAATTTTACAGGAGTTAAAAACATGGGTAAGTTCGTGAATAATAATAAAGAATTTTTTCAGTATTGTGAAGATAATGAAGTTCAATTTGTTGATTTTAGATTTAGTGATATGAAAGGGATGTGGCATCATATTTCATATATGATGAGTGCTATTTCTGAGAGTCAATTTGATAACGGTATACCTTTTGATGGATCATCTGTTGATGCTTGGCAACCAATTAACAAATCTGATATGATTTTAAAACCAGATGTAAATAGTTCTTTCTTAGATCCTTTTACAGCAGATCCTACAATTATAGTTATTTGTGATGTATATGATATTTATAAAGAACAGATGTATGAAAAATGTCCAAGATCAATTGCAAAAAAAGCATTAGAACACTTAAGTACTTCAGGTGTAGGTGATGTTGCATACTTTGGTCCTGAGAATGAATTTTTTATTTTCGATGATGTTAAAATTATAGATTCAATTAATGAATCTTATTATAGAGTTGATACAGATGAGGGTGAATGGTCAGATAATACTGATTATGAAATAGGTAATATGGGACATAGACCAAGAACAAAAGGTGGATATTTTCCAGTTCAACCAACTGATTCTATGGTTGATTTAAGAGCTGAGATGATGCAAGTATTATCTGATGTTGGACTCGAAGTTATTTTAGGACATCATGAAGTTGCACAAGGTCAAGGTGAAATTGGCATTGTTTATGATAGTTTAATTGAAGCTGCTGATAATGTTCAAAAATATAAATATGTATGTAAAATGGTTGCTCATTTAAATGGTAAAACTTGTACTTTT
>JADGEG010000187.1 GCA_016744485.1 Arcobacter sp.
ATAATATCTACATTATTATCTTTTACTTTATCTTTTATTTATTTACACTATTCTAAATTACCTGATTCTTTTGATAATAGCATACGAGATTTATTCTTTAAAATAAGAGGAGAAATTCCAAATACTAATAAAGTTATTATTATTGATATTGATGATAAGTCAATTAAATATTTAGGACAGTGGCCATGGTCGAGAAATATTATTGCTACAATCATACAAAACCTTACAAATTCAGGTATTGGAATTATAGGTTTTGATGTCGTTTTTGCAGAAAAAGATAGTAGTTCACCTCATAATATTCTTGAAAAATTAAATATTTCTAAAGAAAATATCAAAAATAAAAATATTGAAAATTACGATTTAATTTTATCAAAAGTACTCACACAATCTCCTACTATACTTGGATATCAATTTGAATTAGAAGATGGTGTAGATATAAGTAAAAACGAACCAAAAGTACCTGCTATCATAATAGAAAAAAATAAACAAATTGGCTCAAAATACTTAATACAAGCAAAAGGAAGTATACTAAATACAGAAACTTTACAAAATAATGCTTATTCCAGTGGTTTTTTTAATAATTTACCTGATGATTCTGGAATTATTAGAAGTGTTCCTTTAATTATAGAATATAATAATACAATATTCCCATCTTTAGCATTAGAACTATTAAGAGTGGCTTCTCAGTCTCAAAAAATTTATATAAACTATAATGAAGAAGGTGTGAACAATATACAAGTTTCAGATTTCATTATACCAACGGATAGACATGGTAGATTACTTGTTAATTTTAGAGGGAAAGAGCAAAACTTTCAATATGTTTCTGCTTTAGATATTTATAATAAAAGTTTTAAAACAGAAGATATAGAAGGTAAAATTGCACTAATTGGTACATCAGCTGCAGGTTTATTAGATTTAAGAGCTACTCCTTTTGAATCAATTTATCCAGGAGTTGAAGTTCATGCTAATGTAATTGATAATATTTTAGCAAATGATTATATTTATAAAGCTTCATTTGCTGATGGTGTTAATATTGCTATTATTTTTTTCTTATCTTTTTTTCTTATCTTTATTTTTATAAAAACAGCGTTTATTTTATATCTTCCAATATATGCTTTTTCTTCATATATAACTATGTATATAATTTATAAAGTATTATTTACTTATGGTCTTGTGATAAATATATTTTTTCCAATTATTACAATAACACTTTCTCTTATATGTGGATTATTATACATATACTTTTTTAAAATAAAACAAGAAGAAGCAATAAAGAAAAAATTTGCCTCAAAAGTTTCACAAAATGTTATGGATAACTTACTTAAAAATGTTGATAACAATGAATTTCAAGCTATGGAAAAAGAAATAACAATATTTTTTAGTGATATAAGAAGCTTTACAAATATTTCTGAAAAAATGGGAGATGCAAAAAAATTAATTTCTTATTTAAATAATTATATGGAACCTATGAGTAATATTATTACAAAATATGAAGGAACGATTGATAAATATATTGGGGATGCTATAATGGCCTATTGGAATGCACCTGCAAGTATAAATAATCATGCAGATAAAGCTGTTCAAGCTTCTTTGGAACAACTAAGTTCTCTAAAAAAATTAAACGAACAATTAAAGGTTAATCATATGCCCTTAATTGATATTGGTATTGGACTTAATACTGGAGTAGCTGTTGTTGGAGAAATGGGAAGTTTACAAAGAAGTGATTATACTGTTATTGGAGATACTATTAATTTAGGTTCAAGATTAGAATCTTTATGTAAATATTATGGTTCAACATTAAATATCTCTAACTTTACAAAAAATAAACTAAAAGATGAATATGTTTTTAGATATTTAGATTTAGTGACAGTTAAAGGAAAAGAAGAAGCAATCGAAATTTGGCAAGTTCATTCATCTGGAAAAGCAAATAATGAACTTCAAAAAGAATTAGATTTATATCATAAAGCAATTAATTTATATAAAAAAGCTGATTTTAAAGAAGCACTTATTATATTTTATAATTTAGACAATAGTTTACAAAAAACAAATACTAATATTTATAAAATATATATTAACAGGTGTAAGGAACTTATTAAAAGCAATAATAAAGATATCAATATTATTTATTCCCATGAATCTAAATAATAGATGTATAATTTTATTGTATAATAATTCTATTTGATAATTTAAAGGTTTAATACATGAAAATTTTTTTTATTTTTTTATTTTTTTATTTTAGTTTGAATGCTAAAACTTACTCACTTTATTTGGCATCTTCAAAATATGTTAATGTTGCTAAAGAATATCATAAAGAAATAAAATCTTTATTAAATAGTTCTAATAATGTAATTATAAAGGTTACTTCTAATAAAAAATATTCTGTACTTATTAAAGAAATACCAGATATAACTAAAGCAAAAGAGTTGCAAAAAACTTTTAAGTTGATAAAGAAATTTCAAGATAGTTATATAAAAAAGATTATAGATACAGAAAGAGAAAAAAGAAAAAAAGAAGAACTTGACTTAAATAAAGAAAAAAAAATAAATTTAAATAAAAAAAGTAAAAGCACTGAAGAAAAAATAATAAACTCAAAGAAAAATAAAGAAAAAAATAAAGACAATAAAGATTTTAATATATTATATAATCATAGGGTTGAAGCAACAAATGAATATATAACAGCTTCTACTATGTATAATGTGAAAGAATACAAACAAGCATATAGTTTATTTAAAAACTTATTTTTAAAATATCATTTTAATGTAAATATAAATTATTTTTTAGCAAAAAGTGCTATAAAAATCAATAAAATAGATGAAGCAATTGCAATATTTGAAAGAATCTTAATTCAAAATCCAAAATCTCATAAAATTAGATTTGAATTTGCTAAACTTCTTATGAAAAAAGAATTATTCAAAGAAGCAGAACAAGAATTTTTAAAGTTATTAAAGTCAAACATTAATAATAATACTAAAGAAAAAATAAAAAATATCTTATTACAAATAAAAAAAAATAAAAAATCATATTTTGCAAATGCTTTATTAATGCTTGAAGTAAATAAAAGTTCAAATATTAATAATGGTTTAGAAAAAACTAATTATAAACTACCTGGTCTTAATAATATTACTGTAGAAGGCGAAAGTCCAATTAAAGATTCCTATATGAATTCTATGTTTAATATAAATATTTACCATCCTTTACAAAAAAATAAAAATTTATTATTAAAAAACTCTTTTTTATTTTATAAACAAAATTATAAACATATGAAAAATGATAATTCACTTTTTTTACAATATGAAACAAAATTATCTTACCATAACAAAAAAAACTTATATGCTTTAGCTTTCAGTGGAGCTAGGGTTAATCAGTATTTAGATAGTGATTTTAATATATTTGCTGTTACTTCTATTTTTAATAGAAATAAATTTTATACATATTTAAAATACAAACAAATTCATTACCTAAATGGTAAATATAAAGAAAAAGAATATAAAGAATTTGCTTATTATATCAATTATAAAATAC
>JADGEG010000018.1 GCA_016744485.1 Arcobacter sp.
ACTCTCAATTTACTTTGAGGGAAGACTAGATAAAACACTAAATTTATGATTCAATTTTAGGAATTACTAGATGCTGACACAGATTATTGAACAGTCCCTCAAATTGTAATTGTAAATTTAGCTCCATTCTTTGTGTTAGAAGCTGTTATATGCCCATTCATTTTTTCTTCTATAATTAATCTTGTCATATATAAACCAATACCTGTACCATATTCATATTTTGTAGTAAAGTATGGTTCAAAAATTTTATTTATAATATCTTTATTAATTCCACCTGCATTATCTTCTATACATAAACTTATTGTCTTTTTAATTTCTAAATATATATTTATTTGTGGATTTTCTATTTTTTTTTCAATTAAAATATCTTTTGCATTAGAAATGATATTCAAAATAGCTTGTGAATATTCATTCTTATATCCAAGAATGCAGTATTTTTTATCTATATTAATATCAAAGTTAATATGATAAAATTTAAGTGTTGAATCTATAATTTTCAAAGCATTATTTACTGCATTTTGTATTGAAAAGTTTTCTTTTTTATTATTTGGATTAAAAAAATTTCTAAAATCATCAATCGTTTTTGACATATATTCTAATAAATCATTTGCTTCATTTACTCTATTATTTAAATATTTTTTATTTAATTCTTTATATTCATAAGCTGATTCTAAATCTAAAAATAGTCCTGATACTTGAGTTAATGGTTGCCTCCATTGATGAGCAATGTTTCCTATCATTTCTCCTATTTCTGCCATTTTTGCTTTTTGAATAAGTATTTTTTCTTGTTTTTGTTTTTCTTCTTTTAAAATTGTTCGCTCAGTAATATCTCGCAAAGATGCAAAAAGAAGTTTTTTATTATCATGTTCATAAATAATTGTACTTAACTCAATTGTTCTTATTTCTTTATTTTTTGTAAATAATTTAACAGTTTTAAATAAAGATTTAGATTTTAAAATATCATCAAAACTTAAATTATAAAATAATTTAAAAAAATCTTGATATAAAATTTCGTTTAAATCATAAGCTATAGTTTTTAAAGCAGTGTTATTAATACTTAACATTCTTATATTTTTTTTATTTATTTCTGAGATTATAAAACCATCATTACTATAATTAAAAAGTAAAGCATATTTTTCTTCATTTTCTTTTACTATTTTTTTATATCTTGTAAATAATTTTTCAATTTTTTTAGTAAAAATAAGGGAAAATACAAAAAATATTAAAGTAATAATAAAAATGATAATAAAAAGTTTAAAAAGTTTATCTTTCATATTATCTAAAGATATCATTCTTTCTTTTTCAACTATATTATAAATATCAGATAAATCAATTCCAACAGCAATAAAATATCTTAAATGTTTAATAAAAACACCATAAATAAGTTTTTGTTTATTGGAATAAAATATATAATCATTAGCATTAAAGTTTGTATTAATTAAAAGTTTTTCAATAGATTTTAATTCTTCTATAGACGGCTTTAAGTGTTGATGAATCAATAACTTACTTTCTTTAATTATATTATTTAAAGAATTTATTTTATACATTAAAATAAACTCTTTTGTACTGTATTTATGAGTTGAAATCTTCTTTAATATTTTATTTTTTAGTTCAATATTTTGAGTTTGTAAAAAACTTCCTGATCCAATTATTAATCCTAAATCTTTTAAATGTCTAGAATAAGTTATCTTTTTATCAGTTACACTACTCTTTGGTTTGTACCAAAAATACTCTACAAATTTTTGTTTATGTTTATTATCAATCATATTATTAATAAATTTAACTCCATTTAGATCTTCAAAATCTAAAAAAATACTACCTTCATCTTTAGAGTTTTCACTATTTAAAATCAGTTTACCTTTTGTATTTAAGATAAAAAAATTGATATCATTATTTTTTTGTGATATTTGTTTAATAGAATTTTTAATAAAATCAATTTGTTTTTCTTTTGGTAAATGCTTTATTTTTTTTAATAAAGATAATGCTAAATTGTAAGCAATAATAGATTGGTTTTTTATTTTTTGTTTTTTATTGTCTAATATAAATATTTCTTCAAAATTTATATCTTCTTTTAGGTTTTCAACTGAGTTTTTTATATAAAACTTTTCTCGTTCAATTAAAGTTTTTTTAAAAAATTTTATGTGATTTTTAAAATTATCGTATTCAGTTTTAATTAATATAAAACCTATTATAGAAGCAACTAGTAAAATAATAATTGTTGAACTTAATAAAGTAATCTTTTTTATACTTTTTTCTGTAGTTTGTTGATAATTAAGTTTCAAGATTTAATTTATAGCCCATATTCGATATATTTTTGATACAATTGAAAGGTATTTTTTTTCGTAAAAACCCTATGGTTGTTCTTAGTGAATCAATACTCATATATTCATTATCCCAAATTTTTTGTTCAATTTCTTCATATGATATAATTCTATTTTTATTTAAAACTAAAAGTTTTAAAAATAAAAGTTCTTTTTTAGTAAGCTTTAAAACTTTATTTTTAACATAAAACTGTGATGTATTTACTTCAAAATAAAAATCTTTGTTTAAAGTAATTATTATATCTTTTTCTTTTTTTAAAGACTGTACTGCTTGATTAAGTGCTGGTAATAAATTTCTACTACTTAAAGGTTTAATTAAATATTTTTCTAATTTAAGCTCAATTGCATCTAATAAATATTTTTTATCAGAAAATGCACTTGAAATTATGATTTTAATATTTTGGTCATTTTTTCTAATCTTTTTTGCCAATGAAAGACCATCTAATTTTGGCATATTAATATCAGTTAATATAATATCTGGATTATGCTTTTTATATAAAAGATATGCTTCTTCTCCATCATTAGCAAGATAAAGGTGTTTAAATATTCTATTTAAAAATCTTGAATTAATAATTCTTACACCCTCATCATCTTCAACATAAAGAATACTATAATCTTTAAAATTATTCATTATTAACCTTCAAAAAAGAAAAAAAGATTAACTTTTTTTCTTTTTCATCTTAACATAAAGTTCACTAATAAGTGGCATAAAAAGCATCAATATAGTTAAAATTAAAATACTAAAAGTAATAGGTCTTTCCCATAAAAATGCAAAAGAACCATCGCTAATGGTTAAAGCACGTCGAAGATTATCTTCCATCATTCCACCTAAAATAAAACCTAAAATCATAGGAGCCATTGGAAAATCAATAATTCTTAAAAACAATGCAACAACTGCAAATATAGTCATCATATAAATATCAAAATTATTAAAAGTTATTAAATAAACTCCTATTAATGAGAAAAATATAATTAAAGGTAATAATAACTGTTTTGGAATAGTTAAAAGTCTTGCAATATAAGGAATTAAAGGTAAATTTAATACAAGTAATACTACATTTCCTACATACATAGAGATAATTACAGACCAAAAAAGTGTAGGATTATCTATATACATAGTTGGACCTGGTTGAATACCATATGATATTAAAGCTCCTAAAATAATAGCAGTTGTTCCAGATCCTGGAATTCCAAGAGTTAATAAAGGAACAAAAGAACCTGAACATGCTGCATTATTTGCACTTTCTGGAGCTGCTAAACCTTTTATACTTCCTTTTCCAAATTTTAATTTTTCTTTTGCATTTGCAAATGAGCGTTCCATTCCATAAGCTAAAAATGAAGCAATGGTCGCTCCTGCACCAGGTAAAACTCCAACAAAAAAACCTAAAACAGATGATCGTCCAACTGTTGGTGCCATTTCTTTAAATTCTTCTTTTGTGATTTTTAATGAGCCTATATCTTTTTTAAGTGCATCTAATTCTTCTTTTGTTTGTTCTTTATTATCTAAAATATTCATCATAGCTTCGCTTAGTGCAAATGCTGCCATAGCTAAAAGTAAAAATGAAATTCCATCAATTAAATCTAATCTACCAAAAGTAAATCTTGCAAGTCCTGAATCACTATCTGTTCCAACAGTTGCAAGCATTAGACCAAAAACAGTCATAATTGCTGCTTTTAAAAATTTTCCTTTTCCTGCAAATGCAGCAACAGCTGTAAGTCCTAAAACCATCAAAGCAAAATAATCTGAACTTTGAAAAGACAGGGATACTTGTGCTAAGGCAGGCGCAGCAAATAGTAAAAAAACAGCTGCTATTGTTCCTCCTGAAAAAGATGCATATGCAGCAATGGCTAAAGCTTTTCCAGCTTGTCCTTTTCTTGCCATTGGAAAACCATCAAAAGATGTGGCAACAGTTCCAGCTACTCCTGGAGCGTTAATTAAAATAGATGAAGTAGAACCTCCAAATATAGCTCCATAATAAACTCCAGCTATTAAAATAAGTCCAGATGATGGATCCATTCCATAAGTAATTGGAATCATTAATGCAATAGCTGAAATTGGACCAAGTCCAGGCAACATTCCTATAAAAGTACCAGCAAAGCAACCAACAATTACCATTAAAAGATTGTAAGAAGTAAAAGCTGTTGAAATTCCAGCAAAAATACCATCCATCATGACTTATCTCCTATAAAATAATCTACTAAGTCACCAGAACCTATATATACACCTAAAATATTATTAAGTAATAAATAAAAGCATACCGACACTCCAATAGAAATTAATAATACTCTTGTGATATTTCTTTCTTTTAATAAAAAAAATCCTATTGCTAAAAATATAGAAGTTGAAATTATAAAACCTAAACTTCTAATTGTAAATCCATAAAATAACATGGCAAGAACAAAATATAAAGATGTTTTAAAATCTAAAGTTTTTAGATAAGTTAATGTGATATATTCTTTTTCTTTATCTCTAAAAGATAAAATAAATATCAGTAAAGAAAGTAAAATACCAGCAATTCCTAAATATAAAGGAAAACTAGCAGCATTCATAATTTCATACGGACTTGAGGGTAATTTTTTTATCTGAGAAATATTAATAAAATAAAAACACGAAAATGCTAGAAAAAACAATGAACCAATTGCATTTTTTGTCATAAATATACTTCCTTTTAAAATTTCAAATAGAGCTTTTAAGCTCTATTTATTTTATAAAAATCCCATTTCTCTCATAAGAGAACCAACTACTTTTTCTTGTTTTTCTAAGAATGTTCTAAATTTATCTCCTGGCTGGTATAAGTTAACCCAAGCATTTCTTTTTCTAACAACTTCCCATTCTTTTGTTTTATACATTTTTTCAAGTACATTTCTAAATGCTTGAGCTTGTTTTTTTGATAAATTAGGAGCTGCAAAAAATCCTCTCCAATTTGCAAAGTAAGCATCAACTCCCATTCCTTTAAAAGAAGGAATACCCTCAATATCTTCATTTGAAGTAACACCAATGATTCTTACTTCACCTCTTAAATGTTTATCTAAAACTTCTCCAAGTCCTGTTGATAAAATATCTGCTTCACCTGTTAATAAACCAGCAAATGCTTTTCCACCAGCATTGTAAGGAATATATCTAACTGCTTTTGGATCTCCTCCTGATGCTTTAAATATTTGAGCTGCAACTAAGTGATCCATACTTCCTCTTGAACTTCCACCTGCTACTTTAATACTTCTTGGATTTTTATTAAATGCGGCACTAACATCAGCCCATGTTTTATACTTTGAGTCTTTTTTTACAACTAAAACACCATAATCAGCAATAACTGAAGATATAAGTGTTAAATCTCTAAAAGATTGAGGAAATACACCTTGAAGTGATCTTATAACTATAGGAGTTGAATTAACTAATAAAGTATTTTTTTGTTTTTTAGCAGTTTCAATTAAATATGCTATGGCTTTTCCACCACCACCACCACTCATATTTTCAAAAGATGTTTCTTTAACTAATCCTGATTTTTTTAAAGCTTCACCTGTACCTCTAGCAGTTCCATCCCAGCCTCCACCAGCACCACCACCAATTAAGAAGTGAATTTTATCAACATTTGAAGCTACACTACTCGTAGCAAGACCAGCAACTAAACATCCTGCAAGAGCAAGATTTTTATACATTTTTGTAAATGATGTTTTCATAATTATCCTTTTAAAAAATTTTATATTCTGATTGTAAAGGAAAAAAATGTAAAAAAAATAAAATATGAAAAAAATTAAGAACTAAAGTCATAAAATACATTTTATTGAAATATTTTAAAATATTTTTTGAATTTATTGTATTTGCTATATTTTATGCTTCTATACTTATAGCACTACTTGGACATTTACTAATACAAAAGCCACATAAAGTGCAATTATCTAAAATCTCTGGTTTAAATATTGTTAAGAACTTAATGGCATCATCTAAACAAGGATCTTTACATGAAAAACACATAACATCATTCCAGCTTAAGCATTTTGTTATATCAAGGGTAATACTAGAAGATATATTTTTTTTAAATTCTAAATTTAGTACATTTTTATGACAAATATTTGCACATTCATCACAATAGGTACAACCACCATTATAAAAATCAAGATAGGGTGTTTTATTTTTAGAAATAAAAATGATATTTTCTTCACAAGCATCAACACATATGCCATCACAACTTATACATTGTTTAGAAAAATAATTTTCATCTTTATAATAAGGAGGTCTAACTAGATTTTCTTTTTCTTGCTCTTCATTAGAAGACAAAGAAAAAGAAGAAAAAAAATCTCTTCTTTTCATATGTTTTATTTAACACCCTCATTAATATTATCCATTAAATTAGAAGTTTTATTAGCACCTTTTTTTCTAAAGTCTGCTTGAAATTCATTTTCAACTATTAATTTTCCTGTTGATTGTGGAGCATGACATTGAGTACAATTAAACCGTGAACCTGCTAAATGACCTAATGCTTTTGAACTAATTTTCACATCAGAAGTATTGATAACTTTGTTTCCATTTTTAACTATTCGTCCATCACTTGCTAATGAAGTTGTAGGTCTAAAGTTTGTAAAATGAGTTTTTGGAATAGGAGTTGCATTCATAGAAGGAGCAACTGCTGGATCATGACATCCTGTACACGCATTATAAGATATAGTAATTGGCATCATTCCATCTGTATCATGAGGTATCATAGGAGGTGAGTTTTCGAAGGCTCTTTTAAATGTCTTTGATGTACCTGCCGGACTCTTACCATACATAGTTTTATCACCTTGGGTAGTATTTTCTGTATATATATCAGTTTTTCTTAAACCTAAAGATTCTTCGCTTACGCTTTGTTGTGTAGAACAACCAACAATAAAAACCAAAGCTACTATAACTGTACTTAAGATTATTTTACTTATTTTCATTTTTACTTTCCTTTTTTAAATTCTTTATTGAGAAATATAAAGATTCATCATCACAAACTTCAATACACCTAGCACAATTTGTACACTCGCCTCCTAAAACAGGAAGAGATTCTTTTGTTATCATATGTAAAACGTGCATCTCAGGACAAACCTCTTTGCATTTCATACATTCTGTACAATTGTCAACATTATGATGTACTCTTATTAAACTATATTTAGAAATTATTGAATAAAATCCACCAAGAGGGCATATATAACCACACCAACCATTTTTTAAAACAAATAAATCAAAGAAAAATATTATAAGCATAGCAGCCCACGAAAGCCCTAAACCAAATATTATACCTCTATGAATAATAGATATAGGAGATATAAATTCAAATGCAGTTATACCTAATACATATGAAATTATTAAACTCATAACTATAACCCAATACCTTATGTTTCTTGATGCTGGTTGTTTTTTTTGTATACTATTAAAACCTGCTTTTCTTCTTATATAATTAGCCAAATCTGTAATTAAATTAACAGGGCAAACCCAAGAACAAAATGTCCTACCACCTAAAACGGCATAAAATATCATAATTAATATAATACCAATAATAATATCACTTGAAATAAGAGCACCAGCTACGAACATTTGAAGTGCAGCAAAAGGGTCACTTAAAGGAATAAATCCTAAAAAAAGAGATGAACTTAAATTACCAGTTAAGATATTAATACCCCAAATATTTGCAATAATATATAAAAACATAATAAATATTTGAGTAAATCTTCTAGCAATAAGATATCTATATTTTTTAATCATCTAGTAGTCCACCTAAATCATTTAAAGAATCAACTGCTTTTCTTTTACTAAGATTTGTTGTATTTATAGTATTATTATTTTCTAATCTTTTTTCATCACTTTCATCCCAACCTTTAATATAATGACCACCAGCTTTTCCTAATGCTATTTGTCTTGGAAGTACAAAGATAGATGCTTTTTGTGTAACACAAGCTTTTTCGCACAATCCACAACCAGTACAAACATTTGAATGTACAACGGGTTTCATAAAAGCATGTTTTCCTGTTCTTTCATTTTTTGTATACTCAATTGTAATAGCTTCACCTAAAATAGGACAGGCTCTATAACAAGCATCACATTGAATACCCCAAAAAGCAATACAGTTTTCACTATCAATAACAGCAACACCCATATCAGCAGTATTAATATCAAGTTTATTATCTTTTGTTAAACTTAATATATCTAAAGCATCACTTGGACAAACTGGCACACAAGGAATATCAGGACACATATAACAAGGAGTATCTCTTGGTATAAAATAAGGGGTACCTAAAGGTTTATTATCACCTGCTTGTGCTAATTTTAAAGTATCAAAAGGACAGGCTTCTACACACATACCACATTTAATACATGTGGATAAGAATGATTTTTCTTCTAAAGCACCTGGGGGTCTTAGTATTAAAGGCGATGCTGTAACTTCATGCACATATGCACTCCACATTAAACCACCAAGTGATGCAAGTCCTATAGTTCTTGCACTATTTAGAAAGAATTCTCTTCTGCTTAATGTGTTTTGTGTTTTATGTGACATTATAAATACTAAGCTTTATAAATTTTTACAGCACATTTTTTAAAGTCTGTTTGTTTCGATAAAGGACAAGTTGCATCTAAACATACTTTATTTATAAATACTTTTTCATCAAACCATGGAACAAATACTAAACCTTTTGAAGGTCTATTTCTTCCTCTTGTTTCAACTCTAGCTTTTACTTTTCCTCTTCGTGATTCAATCCAACATAAAGCACCTTGTTTAACATCATATAGTTTTGCATCAGCTGGGTGCATATAACATAAGGCTTCAGGAACTGCTCTATATAGTTCAGGAACTCTCATAGTCATAGTTCCACTATGCCAATGCTCTAAAACCCTACCAGTTGATAACCATACAGGATATTCTTTATCTGGCATTTCAGGTGCATCCATATAAGGTCTTGCAAATATTTTTGCTTTATTTGGAATTGGATTTTTCTTTTTATTTGTCACTCCTCTTAAAGTTCCTGTAGGTTGAGCTTTTAAGAACGTTCCATAAAATGCAAATTCACCAGTATTTGCTTTTTTAGCATAAGGGTCATATTTAGCATTAAATCTCCATTGAGTTTCCTTACCATCAATAACAGGCCATTTTAAACCTCTAACTCTATGATAAGTATCAAAATCAGCTAAATCATGTCCATGTCCACGTCCGAAATCTGCATACTCTTCAAAAAGATATTTTTGAATAAAAAAACCATAACCATCAAATACTTTATCATCAGATCCTACAACTTTTCTAGCATCTCCTAAACCATCAGTATTATCATAAGCTTTTTGAATAGGATCATTATCATCTAGTTTATATGCTTTTGCTTTTTTATTTGCAAATAATATATCAAACATTGTACTATTTTCTGAATATCCCATTTTAAGGGCTTCTGGTATAACATTTTGTAAAGTTACTTTTCCACCTTTAACTGTAGATTTTCCCCATAAATCAGCTACTGTAAATCTTTTAGAAAATTCCAACCATTGCCAAGTATCAGACATAGAATCACCCATTGGTAAAACTTGTTGTCTCCAATGCTGTGTTCGTCGTTCAGCATTTCCGTATGCTCCCCATTTTTCATAAATCATAGCAGTTGGTAAAATTAGATCAGAAACTTTAGCTGAAATTCCAGGATAACCATCTGAACAAACAATAAAGTTATCCATTTCTCGTGCAGCTTTTAACCAATGTGAAGCAGAAGCTGTATCTTGATAAGGATTACAAACATTTATCCATGCAAACTTTACAAGACCATCTTCTATATCTCTGTGAATTTTCATTATATGTTGAGTTCCTACTTTATTTAAAGTTTTAAAAGGAATATTCCAAGCTTTTTCACAAATTGCTCTGTGTTTTGGATTTTTAACCATCATATCAGCAGGTAGTCTGTGGCAAAATGTTCCAACTTCTCTAGCAGTTCCACAAGCACTTGGTTGTCCTGTTAATGAAAATGCTCCAGAACCTGGTTTTGCTTGTTTATTAAGTAAAAAATGTACATTATAAGCTAAAGTATTTACCCAAGTTCCACGTGTATGTTGGTTCATACCCATAGTCCAAAAAGATACTACTTTTCTTCCTTTTTCTATATATAAATCAGCTAGATTTTTAATCTTTTTCATAAAATCTGCATCTGATTCATCAGGGTTACCTTTTGAAATCTTTGTAACATATTCAGCTGTGTATGGTTCTAAAGATTTTTTATATTCTTCAAAAGGAATTTGCCAATGTGGAAGTCCTGGTTTATTCATAATCATCTTATCACCAGCTTTATAACCATATGGTGCTAAAGCAGGTGCTTCATCTTCAGAAACTATTTTACTCATTTCTTTAGCCATGATTTCTTTTTCTTTATTCGTATATTTATCCATTGATTTTTCATTTGATTTTTTCATACCATAACCAATATTAGTATTTGCAGCTGCAAACACAATATGCTTATTAACAAAATCCCAATCAATTGAATCAGAATGATTAAATACAATTTCTCTAGCTATATAATTCCATAAAGCTAAATCTGAATTTGGTTTAAAGATAATTTCCGTATCAGCTAAATCTGATGTTCTGTGTCTATATGTTGATAAATTTATTATTTTTACTTTTTTAGGATCTGATAATTTTCTATCTGTTACTCTTGACCATAAAATTGGGTGCATTTCTGCCATATTTGAACCCCAAGAAACTATAGTATCAGTAAGTTCTATATCATCATAACATCCAGATGGTTCATCAATTCCAAAAGTTTGATAAAAACCAACAACAGCAGAAGCCATACAATGACGTGCATTTGGATCAATAGCATTTGATCTAAAACCTGCTTTCATCATCTTTAAAGCAGCATATCCTTCTTGAACTGTATATTGTCCAGATGCAAAAACAGCTACACCTTCAGGTCCTGACTGTTTTAATGCTTTTTTAGCATGGAATTCCATCTCATCAAAAGCTCTTTTCCAAGATACAACTTGAAATTTACCATTTTTATCAAATTTACCATCTTTTCCTATTCTTAAAAGTGGTTGCTTTAATCTATCTGCACCATACATAATTTTTGCATTAAAATAACCTTTAATACAATTAAGACCTCTATTCACTGGTGCTGCAGGATCTCCTTTAACTGCCACTATTTTACCACCTTTAGTTGCCAGCATAATTCCACAACCAGTACCACAAAATCTGCATGCAGCCTTATCCCATCGCCAACTACCTTCGGCTTTTTTAGCTTCAGCTTGAAGATTTGAAGGTATCGCCATTCCAATTGCAGTTGCTGCAGAAGCAGCAGCAGAACTTTTAAGAAAATCTCTTCTTGAAAGTGTCATATAATTCTCCTTATTTTTCAATTTATTAATTATAACATTTTAATCTTGCATAAAGTTTGATATTAATCAATTTTTTTAAGTTTAAAATAAGACTAAAAAAGTCTACTTTAGGTTTTTTGCAAATTTTCTGTATAATAAATCTAAAACTTAAAATAGATAAAAGGTAAAGCAATGGATTTTCAAACATATATTAGAGCAGTAGGAACTGGTCCTAAATTAAATAGAGAACTTACAAAAGAAGAAGTGCACGATGCAATTACACAAATATTAGAACAAAAAGTTTTATCTGAAAGAATATGTTCATTTTTATTAGGTTGGAGGGTTAGGCTTGAAAGTAATGAAGAATTAAAAGCTACACTTGAAGTATTTGATAAATATATTATTAAAAAAAACATTCCAAACTCAATAGAGCTGGCTTATCCTTATGATGGTAAAGCAAAAACACCTTATTTATTTCCTTTATATGCAAAATATTTAAAAAAATTTGATTTAAACTTAATAATATCAGGAGATTATTTACAGCCTGCAAAAAAAGGGATAACTACAAAAGACATATGCACAAATATCATTTTAGATGATAATATAAAGTATTTTGATAGACAAGATTATTTTAAAGAACTAAGCAATTTAACAAAAATTAGAAATATTTTAGGATTAAGAACCATCTTTAATACTTGTGAAAAGTTACTAAATCCTGCAAATTCCCATTTTGCTATTGTGAGTGCTTTTCATAAACCTTATGTTGAAAAGTATAATGCAATATTTGCAAATAGATACAAACAATTAAGCATAGTAAAAGGTAGTGAGGGTACGGCTGAAGTATTTGCTAAGTGTAAATATTGGATAAATAAAAATAATACTTTAGAAGAGTACACAATAGACCCACAATACTTTGGTATAAAGTATGAAAGTAGCGATAATAAAATATCTCTTGAACAGTCATTAGACTTTATAAATAACCCATCGCCAACTTTAGAAAAACTTGCAAAATTAAATGTAGCTTTACTGTTACATAGTGCAAATAAAGTAAAAAGTATAAATGAAGCTTATGAGATATTAAATTAATAAGTCCAAAATAAACGATGAAAGGATAAAGAAATGAAAAAGAAATCATGGCATATAAGTGAAAACGAAGTCACTCCTGAAGGAATTTTTAATAAAAGAAGAGATTTTTTTAAATTAGGAATTGCAAGTGTACTTACAAGCTCATATGTTTTTGAATCTTTTGCACAAGAAACTTCAAAAATACAGACTGCAAAGTTAAAAGATAATGTAAAAAGTAAAGTAACAAATCTCCTATTTAAAAAAGACAAGAACTTAAAAAACCTAGATTTAAATACATATAAACAAATTACTTCATATAATAATTTTTATGAATTTACAACGAATAAAGAAAGGGTTAAAAAACTATCTCATACTTTAAAAACAAATGATTGGAAAATACAAATTGATGGATTAGTAGAAAAACCTTTTATTATAGATATTGAAAGTTTAATTAAAAAGTTTACATTAGAAGAAAGAATTTATAGATTTAGATGTGTTGAGGGTTGGTCTATGGTTGTACCTTGGATTGGGTTTTCTTTATCAGGTTTAATAAAATTAGCAAAACCACTTTCAAAAGCAAAATATATAAGGTTTGAAACAAAGTTTGATGACGAAATGTTTCCAGATCAAGCACGAGGAGTATTTGCTACTATGGATTATCCTTATGTTGAAGCTTTACGAATGGATGAAGCCATGAATGACTTAAGTATTTTGGCTCTTGGATTATATGGTTTATTAATGCCAAATCAAAACGGAGCTCCTATTAGACTAATAGTGCCATGGAAATATGGCTTTAAGTCTATTAAATCCATATCTAAAATAAGTTTTGTTGAAAAAGAGCCTCTAAATTCTTGGCAAAAATCAAATTCAAAAGAATATGGATTTTATGCTAATGTAAATCCATATGTTGATCACCCAAGATGGTCTCAAAAAAAAGAAAGAGTTTTAGGAAAATTTTTTAAAAAAAAAACACAGCTATTTAATTCTTATGAAAAAGAAGTAGCACATCTTTATAAAAATATGGATTTAACAAAATATATTTAATGAAATACTTTTTTATTTTTGCCCTTTTATTAAGTCCTTTAATTTTTTTATTTGTAAAGCTTTTTTTTATTGAAGTAAATGACCCTATAAAATATATATTTAGTATAAGTGGTGCAACAGCTATAATATTACTTCTTATAAGTATTAGTATATCGTTAATAAAAAAATGGATAAATTTATTAAAATATAGAAAGACTGTTGGTTTATTTGCTTTTTTTTATGCACTTTTACATTTATTAAATTTTATTATTTTAGATGCTCAATTTGATATGATGTTTATCATTGAAGAGAGTTTAGATAAACCTTTTGTATATTTAGGAATGATATCATTTTTTATATTATTATTTATGGCAATTAGTTCGAGAACAAAACTTTTTAAAAAATATAAAAGATACCATCAATTTATATATTTAGCTTTATTTTTAGCTTGTGTGCATTTTATTATGGCACAAAAGTCATTGTCAATTTTACAATATATTTATATATTTGTGATTTTAATCATATTTACTTTTAAAATCAAACAAAAAGTAAATCAATTTTATGCTAAAGTTTCAAAATAAAAACTAATACAAGATTAATACTTTATGCCCTTATCAAACTTAAATAACGAACAATTAAATGCAGCTAAATGTAAACAAGGTTACAACTTAATAATTGCTAGTGCAGGAACAGGAAAAACATCTACTATCGTTGGAAGAATTGCACACTTATTAAATATAGGTGTTAAACCAGAAGAAATACTATTATTAACTTTTACAAATAAAGCTGCAAGTGAGATGATAACTAGAATATCTAATTTTTTTAGTAAAGAACTTGCAAAAAAGATTATGGCAGGTACTTTTCATTCTGTATCGTATAAATTATTAGAACAGTTAAAAATAAAAATTATATTAAAACAAACAAATGAATTAAAAACTTTGTTTAAATCTCTTTATGAAAAAAGAGTGTTTTATGATAGAGATGATAAAACAAATCCTTATGATGGCTCTTACTTATATGACTTATATTCTTTATATTTAAATTCAAATAATGATGAAGAATTTGGGCAGTGGATAGTAGAAAAAAATTCTGCACACCACTTATACACCATGATTTATGAAGATGTTATATTAGAATTTAATGAACTTAAAGAACAATACTCTTATGTAAACTTTGATGATTTGTTATTAAATATGTTAAAAGCATTAGACAATAATACTTTTTCTTTTAAAGAAATTCTTGTTGATGAATATCAAGATACAAATTCTTTACAAGGTAAACTATTAAATAAGTTTAATGCAAAAGCTTTATTTTGTGTTGGAGATTATGATCAAAGTATTTATGCTTTTAATGGTTCTGATATTAATATCATTTCTAGCTTTTCACAAAGATATCAAAATGCCAAAGTTTTTACACTTACGAAAAACTATAGATCAACGAGATCTATTTTAGATTTAGCGACAAAAGTAATTTCATATAATGAAAGAATTTATGATAAGAAATTAGAAGTTATTAGAAATACAAGTGATATAAAACCAAAACTTTTAGCTTTTAATGAGTCATTTTCACAATATGAATATATATCTAAACTTATATCAAAAAGTACAAATTCACATGATGAAATAGCAATTATTTATAGAAATAATTCAAGTGCAGATGGTATTGAAGCAAATTTAAGAGAATATGAAATACCTTCTAAAAGAAAAGGTGGTATGTCTTTTTTTGATTCAATTGAAGTTAGATTTGTGATTGATATTTTATTAATGCAAATATCAAATAATGATATGATGGCATTTATACATATTTTAGAACATGGAAAAGGTATAGGAAAAGCTATTTCAAAAGATATTTTTGATGCTTTGATGAAATTAGGAAAAGGCAATATTTTTGATGGTTTTTTTAATCCAGATATGAATATTAAAAATCCTTATGAATCTAATAAAATAAAAAATATTCAACTTGGACTTTTTGATGACTTTTTTGAATTAGGCTCTATTTCTAAGTTTAAAGATTGTGGTTTTAGTGAATCATTTTTTGGAAACCCTATATTAAAACATCCAAAATTAAATATAGATGGGGCTAAATATATATATGATTTTTACTTATTATTAAAACACCTAAAAAAAGTAAAAAATCCTCATGCTTTAGTTACAAATATATGTTCATCTATGATGTACTCAAAATTAAAAGATTCCTTAACAACAAAAAGAGCTAGTTTAAAAGATGGAACAATTGATACTATGCTTAAAACAAAATCCTTAGCAAAGATAAATAGGAAAAGTTTTATTTTAAAAAATCTTGCACAAAAATACACAAGACTTGATAAGTTTCTTAATTCTATGATTTTAGGTGCTTCAGAAATGGCTGAAGGTCAAGGTATTAATCTTTTGTCTATTCATGCTTCAAAAGGATTGGAATTTAAAGAAGTTTATATCATAGATTTAATGCAAGGAAGATTTCCAAATAATAAACTAATAAGTAAAGGTGGTAGTATAGAAGAAGAAAGACGCTTATTTTATGTGGCAGTTACAAGAGCAAAAGATATATTATATTTATCTTTTGCAAGATATGACAAAATTAAAAAAATGAACTATATTCCATCTATATTTTTAAATGAAGCTAGCTTAATAAATAAAGAAAATTAAAAAATAAAAACTTTAAAATATTTTTTGTAAAATCTAATAATAAATCCTTTTTAGATTAAAATCATTATACACATATATCATATTTTAAAATAATTTTTAGAATAAAAATCTTATTTAATAAAATAAAATTAAGTTTTATAGAAAATTCAGTTAATATAAAGGGCATCTCTAAAAACCACTTCTAAAGCAGTCTAAATAATTTCCAACTT
>JADGEG010000019.1 GCA_016744485.1 Arcobacter sp.
AGAAATAACACATATCTTAGATATACATTTTCAAAATTATAAATTTACTTCAAATATAGATATTATTTTAATATCTAGCACTTAAATGCAAAAAGTGCCAAATTCTTTTTAAACTTTAGCTTTCTTTTATAAAGTTGTGATAAAATTCCATTATAAAAATTAATTATTAGGAAAACAATATGGCTAAACATAAATTTCAAACAGAAGTAGGACAATTATTACATTTAATGACACATTCTTTATATTCAAATAAAGAAATTTTTATACGTGAGCTTGTATCAAATGCAAGTGATGCAATTGATAAGTTAAATTATTTAAGATTAACAAATGAAGATATTAAAAAATCTTTACCACAAGATTGGACAGGTAAAGTTACAATTTCTTTTGATGAAAAAGAAAAATCTTTAACAATCGTTGATAATGGTGTAGGTATGAATGAAGAAGATTTAATCTCTTCTATTGGAACAATAGCAAAATCAGGAACAAAATCATTTGTTGAAGCTATGACAGGTGATGATAAAAAAGATTCAAATCTAATAGGTCAATTTGGTGTTGGTTTTTACTCAGTTTTTATGGTGGCATCTCATGTTGATGTTATTTCAAAAAAAGCGGGAGAAGATAAAGCATATAAATGGTCAAGTGATGGTTCAGGAGATTTTGATTTAGATGTAGTTACTAAAGAGAATTCGGGAACTGTTATATTTATAAAATTAAAAGATGAAGAAGCAGAAGAATTTGCTTCAAAACATAGAATAGAAAATATTGTAACTAAATATTCAAATCATATTGCTTATCCTATTTTTTTAGATTATAAAGAAGAAGTAGAAGAAGAATTAAGTGAAGAAGATAAAAAAGCTGGAAAAGAAGCTAAAAAAACTATAGAAGATAGACACGAAAAAATCAATGAAGCAACTGCACTATGGATGCAGCCTAAAGCAAAGCTTAAAAAAGCTGAATATAATGACTTTTATAAGTCAATATCTCACGACAGTGAAGATCCTATGTTAAGTATTCATACAAAAGCTGAAGGAGTAAATGAATATACAACATTATTTTATATTCCAAGTAAAGCTCCTATGGATATGTACAGAGCTGATTATCAACCAGGTGTTAAATTATATGTTAAAAGAGTATTTATAACTGATAGCGAAAAAGAGTTATTGCCTACTTATTTAAGATTTGTAAGAGGTATTATTGATAGTGAAGATTTACCTTTAAATGTAAGCAGAGAGATTTTACAAGAAAACAGAGTAATGGCAAATATAAAACAAAGTTCTGTTAAAAAAATATTAAGTGAAATTAAAAAACTATCAAAAAAAGAAGAAGTATATACTCAATTTATCGAACAATATAATAGAGCTTTAAAAGAAGGAGTTTATCAAGACTTTACTAATAAAGATGCTATATTAGAACTTGTACGATATAAATCAACAAATGATGAGAAAATGACTTCTCTTGAAGCTTATAAAGAAAGAGCAAATACAGAACAAAAAGCTGTTTTTTATATAGTAGGAGATAATGAAAAAGTTCTTAAAAATTCACCTTTACTTGAAGCATACACAAAAAACAATATTGAAGTTTTAATTTTAGATGATAAAGAAATTGATGAGATTATTACTCCAGCAATTGGAGCTTATAAAGAATGGACTTTTAAAGATATATCTTCTTGTGAAGCACCAGCTGTTGAACAAAGCGAAGATAAGAAAAAAGAAGTAGAAGAAAAATTTCAAGATATTACAAAAAAAATAAAAGACATTTTAGGGGAGAGTGTAAGTGATGTTAGAATTACAAATAGATTAAATCTTTCACCTTCTTGTGTAGTAAAAGATGGTAATGACCAAATGGCACAAATGGCACAAATGATGCGTTCAATGGGTCAAGAAATGCCAGAGGCTGCTCCTATTTTAGAAATAAACCCTGAGCATGAAATAGTTTCAAAATTAAATTCTTTAAAAGATGAAGATATGATTAGTGATATTTCTTGGATTTTGCTAGATCAAGCAAAATTAAGTGAAGGTATCAATATAACTGATGCAGTAGCATTTTCTCAAAGATTAAATAGAATTACTGCAAAAGCTTTATAAAAAGTTTTTGCATATATATTTGATATTAAAGTAAGCATTTTAAGTATTTTTTAAGATGTTTACTTTTTTTATGTCAAAAATATTTGATTTTATAAAATTTTAATTATGATTGGGTTACAAAAAAGTATGAAGAATTTAAATAAATAATTTGGTTTCTTTTCCATCAAAAGATATTTGGTTTTTTTCTTTCATATACTTTATATGATCTTCTTTTGTATGAGTATCATAATAATTTACTAATTCATCTCTTTGAGCAATATATTTATATAAAGGAACTCCCATACCACAAGAAGAATTAACACTTTGTATATCTAATTTAAAAATTTGTCTTGCTGCATTTTTATAATCAAATAATTTTAAATATTCTTTAAATTTAGAATTTCTTTCATGTAATATTACTGCTTTTGCATAAATACGAAGTATTAAAGCTTCATTTTCATATGCACAAAACATCAAAGTAATTCTAGAATTTTCTAATAAATGAGCTGCCGTTTCATTTCCAGAACCAAAATAATTTAACCAAACAATAGTATTTTTATCTAAAATTTTAAGTGTTCCATCTAAACCTTTTGGTGAGATATTTATTCTTCCATCTTTTGGAGCGGTTGAAACAAAAAACATTTTTTGCTTTTGTATAAACTTGATATCTTTTTCATTTAAAGTATCTTTAAAACTAGCCATTTAAAACCTTAATTTATATTTTTAGAATTATGCTTTATCTCCTGAAAATTATTTTCGTATACGAAATAATATTTTTCTTTAAAAACTTTTGCATATGGGAATATCAGTACTTCTTGCATATCTTGAAATTTAGAAATAGAAACAACTTTCCCAACCTTTAAGCCTTCAAAAAAGATATTATCTTTTCCTGAAGTTATAACCTCATCCCCTATATCTATATTAAATGCAATAGGAATATATTTTATGAGTAAGTACTCTTTATTTGTACTAGAATGAACAATTCCAGGAGCATTATTTTTACCTATAAATACAGCATAATTACTTTTTTCATTTCCATTTAATAAAGCTTTTGATCTTCCATTATCATTAATTACAATTCCAGCAGCATACTCATCAAAAATTAAAGCTTCAATAGAATTATTTTTTTTTGCTAAATCCAACCAAACTTTTGTAAAATCATTTAAATCAATATAAGAAATAACTCTTGCAATTTTTAGCTTAGATGATGTTCGTTTCAAACTTTTTATAGAATTTTTTAAAGAATTCATTTTTATTTGAGTGATTCTATGCAATATTTTATAATGTTCTAAAGTTTTATTATCTTTTTGTAGTTTTTCAATAGTTTTAGCTTGTGAAAAATATTTTTCTTGTGTATTAACAATATCATCTACAATATTGATATAAGTTTTTTTAAATGTATCAACTATCTTAAAGTTATTCTTTATTGGTTTATCAAAATTAAAAATATAAAATAAACCAACTAATAAAAATATAAATATAAATACAAATTTACTCATTTGTAATTAGTTTTAATAATGCTTCTTGATCTAATACATTACTAGTACCATAAGCAACAGCTAATAATGGGTCATCTGCTACTTTAACTGGTAATTTAATAATGTCTGTTAAATATTTATCTAAACCTCTAATTAAGGCTCCTCCACCTGTTAAAGTTACACCATTATCAACAACATCACCTGCTAAATCAGGTGGCATCTCCTCTAGTAAAGATTTAACAGCTGACACAATTTCTCTTAATGGTTCTTTAATAGCCGTTCTAACCCCCTCACTACCTAATTCAATAGTTGATAAAAGTCCTGAACTATCCCTACCTTTTACTTTTATTTTTAACTCTTCTTCTAATTTAATCGCTGTTCCAATTTCAATTTTGATATTCTCAGAAGTTCTCTCACCTATATATAAATTATAATTTTGTCTTACATAATCAATAATAGCTTTATCAAACTTATCACCAGCTACTTTAATTGACTTTGATAATACTAAACCACCTAAAGAAGTAAGTCCTATTTCAGTTGTACCTCCTCCTATATCAACAACAACATAACCAGAAGGATCAGATACTGGAATGCCAGCTCCAATAGCTGCAGCCATTGGTTCTTCTACTAAAAACACTTCTCTTGCTCCCGCACTATATGCTGATTCTTTAACTGCTTTTCTTTCAACTTGTGTAATACCATGAGGAATACATATAATTATTCTAGGACTAATAAGTCTTTTTCTTTTATGTGCTTTTCTTATAAAATACCTTATCATTCGCTCTGTCATTTCAAAGTCTGCAATAACACCATCTCTCATAGGACGCACTGCTTGAATGTTTAAAGGAGTTTTTCCTATCATTTGTTTGGCTTCTTGTCCTACAGCTAAGATTTTATCTTTTTTACCATATCTATCATGTTGCACAGCAACAACAGAAGGTTCATTAATAATAATACCTTGTCCTTTAATTGAAACAATAGTATTAGCAGTACCTAAGTCTATTGCCATGTCTTTTGAAAATAAACCTATTAATTTATTAAGCATATATATTTCCTTTTAAGCTATTTTTACTTTTTCTTCTTTTAATACAATTTCTTTTGTAATTGTAATAACTTTATCTTTATAATTTGGTAAGTCAAACATGATATCAAGCATAATATCTTCTAAAATAGATCGCAAACCTCTAGCTCCTGTTTTTCGCTCAATTGCTCTTTTAGCTATTTCTTTAAGTGCTGTTTTATTAAACTTTAAAAGTACATTATCTATTTCAAATAATTTAATGTATTGTTTTGTAAGAGCATTTTTAGGTTCACTTAATATATGAATCATATCGTTTTCACTAATTTCATTTAGTGTTGTTATCATATGCAATCGTCCTATTAACTCAGGTATTAAGCCATATTTTATTAAATCATGTGCTTCGACATCATGTAAAATATTTTTTGTATCTGTTTTACTTCTTTTTTCTTGGTTAAAGCCTAAAACATTTGAACCTAGTTTTTTTTGAATAATTTCTTCTATTCCATCAAAAGCACCACCACAAATAAATAAAATATTACTTGTGTCAACTTGAAGTGCTTCTTGTCCTGGATGTTTTCTACCACCATTTGGAGGAACATTTACACTAGCACCTTCGATAATTTTTAACATAGCTTGTTGAACTCCCTCACCTGAAACATCTCTTGTTATTGATCTATTTTCACTCATTCTTGCAATTTTATCAATTTCATCTATAAAAATAATTCCTCTTTGTGCTTTGTTAATATTTCCATTTGCAGCTTGAACTAGCCTTGTAATCACATTTTCAACATCATCTCCTACATAACCAGCTTCTGTTAAAGATGTAGCATCAGCAATAGCTAAAGGAACATCTAAATATTTAGCAATAGTTTGTACTAAAAGAGTTTTACCAGAACCAGTTGGTCCTATTAATAATACATTTGATTTATTAATTTCAATTTCATCATCACTTGGTTTATATTTAAAAATTCTTTTATAATGATTATAAACAGCTACACATAAAACTTTTTTTGCTCTATCTTGTCCTATTACATAATCGTCTAATATGATTTTTAACTCTTTTGGAGTTTTTAGTACAATTTCTTGTTCTTTTTCTTTGTGTGTATCATTTTTGTCTACAACATCATTATTGTCTTCCATAATATCATAAGCTGCATTTACACAAGATTTACATATACAAGCACTATCACCTGCAATTACTGGATTTTCTTTTGAGTCTATTGTCCCACAAAAACCACATTTAAGTTTTTTCAAATTTATCTCCTATTTTCTATTAAAAGGTATTCCACGTTTGGTTTTAAGTACAAAATTAGCTAATTCATGAATATTGCTATTTGTACTTGTTTCTAATAACTTTTTAGCTACATCACTTATTGTTTCATTAGATTCAAATAATAATTTATATGCTCTTTTAAGTTCATCAATTTGATCTCTTTTTTTAAATTTTCTTCTTAAACCATTTAAGTTTAAACCTCTCAAAATTGCTCTATTTCCTTGAGCTAAACAAAAAGGAGGTATATCCTGAGTTACAACTGAACCACCTGCTATCATTACATTTGAACCAATTTTACAAAATTGATGAACAGGAGTTAATCCTCCTATTACAACATTGTTTCCTAATTCAACATGTCCTGCTAAAGTTGCCACATTTGCTAAAATACAATTATCTCCTACAATAACATCATGAGCTATATGAGTATAAGCCATAAATAAATTATTATTTCCAAGCTTAGTTATACTTCCTCCACCTTTTGTTCCTGGATTAAAAAGTGTATATTCTCTTATCTTATTATTATTCCCAATAATAAGCTCAACTTTTTCACCATCATACTTTAAATCTTGAGGAATAGTCCCTATGCTTGCATGTGAAAAAATATGATTATTTTTTCCTATTGTTGTATATCCTGAAATTACACTATGAGAATCAACAACTGTTCCATCACCTATTATTACATTTTTTCCTATTATACTAAAGGCTCCAATGCAAACATTATTTCCTAATATAGCACCATTTTCAATAATTGCTGTTTTATGTATTGTACACATAGAACATTACTTATCAACAATCATAGCTTTTAATTCTGCTTGAGCTACAAGAGTATCATTCACATATGCTTTACCATCTAATATTATTAAATTTTGTCTTAATTTTACTATCTTTATTTTATAATCAAGTCTATCCCCAGGTACAACTGGTTTTCTAAATTTTGCCTTATCTATACTCATAAAATAAATAACTTTATTTTTTAATTCTTCTTCTGGAATATCACTACTTTTAAAAGCCAAAATACCTCCAGCTTGTGCCATTCCTTCAAGTATCATTACACCTGGATAAATAGGGTGATCAGGAAAGTGTCCCATAAAAGCAGGTTCACTAATAGAAATATTTTTAAACCCTTCAACAAATTCACCTTGTTTTATATGAGTTATTCTATCAACTAATAAAAAAGGGTATCTATGAGGAAGAACTTTTTGTATTTGTGTTATATCTAACATTATATATCCTAATTTTATTTATTATTACATTCTAAAGTAGGAAATTTTATCTAAAATTTGATTAAAAATAGCCTAATGCAAAAAGTTATTTTTCTATTATTTTGGCAACATTTTGTGAACTTCCATATTTTAGGTATTTTCGTAAAATTTCAGAGTTTTTTAAAAACTCTTTTTCATTACATGTTTTATATTCTTTATATAAATTATTAACATTAACATCATCTTGTAAATATTCTTTATGTATAGTTTTTTTATTCATTTTATAAAAAAATATATTTGCAAGACCTACAAATGGAAGTTTTACAAAAAAATTTGCAATTATATAATCTAATTTTTTTGCAATATAACTAAGAACAAAAGGAGTTCCAATAATTGCTGATTCAAGTGTAGCTGTACCTGAACAAATAAAGGCAAATTTTGCTTTTAATAAGGACTTATGAGTATTATTAGAAATAATAAAATCACTTAGATCTCCATAATTTTGAGTAATATATTCTTGTGTAAAATTTGTAGGAATTATAATCATATGTTGTTTATTTGTAATTTTTTTAACTAATTGCTTAAAAATTGGCATATGACTTTTAATCTCACTTTTTCTAGACCCTGGCATATATACTATTATATTTGAGGTAGATATTGTTGTTTTATACTCTTTTATTTCATCCATTAGAGGATGACCAACATAGTGTAATTTATTTTGATCATTATATAAAGTGTTTTCAAATGGAATGATAGAACAAAGATTAGTACAATACTTTTCTAACTTTAAAACTCTTTTACTTTTCCAAACCCAAACTTGAGGTAAGATATAATAAATGATTTCTTTATTTGGATATTTTTTTTTAATTTTTTTTGCCAATGGAAGATTAAATCCTGATGAATCCATAAGTAATACTTTATCACATGAAGCAGCAATTTCAACTAACTCATCTCTTAATTTGAAAAAAAAACTTAATTTTTTAATAACATCTACAAAACCCATAATAGCTAAATGACTTAAATCATATAAAGGTTTTCCTAATTGTTTATCAAAAACACCAAAAAGCACAGTGTCACTACTTAGATATTTTTTAAGCTCTTTTAAATGAACATTTGATGAGCTTTCTAATGCACATACTAATAAATTCATATTAATACTTCTTTGACATCTTCATAAGTAAGTGAATCTAAGTGTATTTCATATTTACCATCAATTACTTTATCTAAAACTATAATAGCAGATAATCCATATACATTATTTGTGAGTTTATTTCTAATATTTAATTCTGATTCAAATGTAGGAGGATTAAACATAAGTTCTTGTACATTCTCGTATGTACTATTTCCAATTTCATTAAATATTTTTAAATCTAAAACCTTCACTTCATCTTTATTTAAATAAGATATTTCATCTTTTTCATATTCAATTTTTCCTTTTGTTGTTTTTCTACTTAATGTTGAGTAAGATAAAAAATAAGAAGATACTATTTGTTTATCAATTATTGTTTTAGCACTTACAAGTCTATAATTTAAAAACCTTTGCTTAATTATTTTATAAGGAATATTTTTATTCTCATATTCATCTCTTTTTTGATAAAGCAATAATTTACTTTGAATTGATTGGGGTAAAATTTGTTTAGACATAGGGGAAAACATTTCAGACATAACTTTATCTTGAGTTTTTCTTTGAGGCAATAAACCAAATAAACAACCACAATAATTTTGCCTATAAAGTGAGTTTGCTTTTACTACTTCACCTTGTATTTGACTACCATTTCCTGCTTTATAATCTTTAAATATAAATTGTATATTATATTTTTTTTCTAAATCATTTCCTATTTTTTGAAGCTTTTCTTGAGATTTTTTAGGAGATATTAGTAAGCTTGTTGTAAATTTATCATGATTTAATTCAATAGCTTTTAATACAGAATTTTCTAATCTATCATCAAAACATACAGTACATCTATCACCTTTTTCTGGTTCATTTTCCAAACCTTTTACTTTTTTTAACCAAGCTTCTAAATTATAAGCACCTTCTAAAAGTTCAATACCTAGTTTTTTACAAGAATATTCGACATCTAAATATCTTAATCTATATTCTTCATAAGGGTGAATATTTGGATCATAAAAATATCCTAATAGCTTCTCATCTGGATAATCTTCTTGAATTCTTTGCAAAAAATAATGAGAATCAACAGAACAACAAATATGTATTAACAAAATAAACCTTTTATTTTTTTTTCTATTATAGTACAATATTTTAAAACAAAGGATTAGGCATTAGTAAAATATTATATATATTCATCTTTATCATCTCCTTTTTTTTATCTTCTTGTTCTTCAAAACAAGCTATTTTAACATCAAGTGCAACGATACTTATAAAAACACCAAAAATGAAGTTTTATGATAAAGGTTTTATTCTTAAATATAAAAATTATACACAAGTTCAGATATTCTCAACTGGAATTATTGTATTAAATTTAAAAATTTATAAAAACAAAATATGCAAAGATACATTTAAATGTCAAGATTTAAAAAGTTTTAATAAACAATATCTACATAAATCTTATAGCTCTAATTTTATAAAAAAATTATTTGAGCAAGATAAAAACTATATAGTGCATAGAGATAAAAAAAATAAAATTTTAATTAAAATTAATAAAGATTAATCTATGAATAAAGAAGATTATTTTATAAAACAGTTTAGCAAGAAAAGCAAAATCATAGGTGATGATGGAGCTGTTATAGGCAAATATATATATAGCAGTGACTTGTTTTTTGAAGATGTACATTTTAAAAGAAAATGGATGAGCTTAAAACAAATAGCAAGAAAAGCTCTGTTAGTTAATATATCAGATGCCATTGTTATGAATGCACTTCCTAAATATGCCTTGTTAAATATTGCTATTCCAAAGCATTATACAAAACAAGATTTAAAAGAACTTGGTAAATCATTTAAAAAAACTGCAAAAAAATACAATATACAAATTATTGGAGGAGATACTATTTCTAATAATAAGCTTGATATTGCTATTAGCATTATTTCTATAAGTAAAAATCCAATTTTACGATCAAATACTAAAAAAGGTGATCTTTTATGCTATACAAATATCTTAGGAACTTCTAAAAGAGACTTAGATATTTTATTAAATGATGGTAAAATATCAAAAAAGTCAAAATTTTTAAAGCCAAGATTAAAGCCAAATTTTTTTTATGAAATATCAAAATATATTACATCTGCTTTAGATATATCAGATGGTTTATTTCATGATTTAGAAAAACTTTCAAAATCTAGTAAAATAGGTGTTAAATGTTTTGAAAATATTTCAGACGAAATAGGATGTTCAGGTGAAGAATATGAAATTTTATTTTCATTTAATAAAAAAAACATAAAACAAATCAAAAAAATTGCAAAAAAACATAAAGTTAAATTAAACATTTTCGGCAAAGCCATAAAGGGACAATATAAATCAAAATGTCAAAATCACCATTTTAACTAATAATATATCGCTTTCGGTGTTTTGTTGAATGATTTATGAACACATATATATTTTACACAAATCATTTATACAAATATTTTTTGACTTCATATATTCTTTATTTAAATTTAGGGTATTAATAATTGTATTTTTATTATCTGCTGAATTTATTTCTCTATGGCAATTAGGACATAAGGAAATAATATTATCTACATCATCTAAGTTAAATTCATAATTTTTTTGTTGAAACATTGGTATTATATGATGACCTTCAACATAATTTTTTTTATTTGAAATAAATGCAATCTGTTTATTATCTACTTGACATATAAACTTATCTCTATTTTTAGCTTCACTAATAAATTTAGCATTTTTATATATCTTTTAATTTTATCAATAAATCATCTATAGATAATATATCTTTTTTCATATTATTTATAAATTTTATAAAGTTATGTTTATCTAGTTTTTTATAATAATAAAACCAATAACACAATAAAACTATTTTTTTGTCAAGTGAATGATGATTGATTATTTTGTTTTTTGGTATATTTTCTATAATATATTCATATCCCTCTTTGTCACCAAATGCTTTTATATTTGTTAAAATTCCTAAATCACTAATATCGTCAGGATAAAAGAAGACAATTTTTTTACATGAAAGCAAAAGACACAATAAAAATGATGTATATTTATGTAGTCTATCTGCTTTATTTTTTTTAATATGAAATTTATTGTAAGGAATTAAAAGTGCTTGAATCTCCAGTTTAAATTCTATATTATTATGAATAATATTAAAATCTGGGTCTGAATTTATATATTCTCTTTCTTTTTTTATAACTCTATCTGCATCATGACTATCAAAATTTAATATAAAATTATGTTCTTTAAAAATATTTAATTCAAATAAAAAAAAAAAAAATCTTCTACAAGCCAACCTGATATAATATTTTCATTGTACTTTGCTAGTGTTCTGACATCTACAAAATACTTAATATCCTCTTTTATTTGTTTATTAGGGTCAAAAATATTTTCAAATTTGATTATATAATCATCATATTTGCTTGTTAAATACGATATAAAATCATCACTTACCGTATCATTGAAATATTCGCCTAATTCTTTTAATTTTTCAAAAGTATTCGTAATATTTTTGATATGTACTAATAAATTATTCACTATTTTTTATTGGAATTGTAGATAATAACCTATCAATTAATTTAGGTGGAACACCTTCTCCTATAACTTGTCGTATTAAGTTTTCACTTGCCCATTTTGGGGGATGCCAATCATCTGGTAAACCAGTTAAAATAAATATTTCTTTTAAACTTAAAACTCTTGCATCTGAATATGTTTCATCTTCTTTTAAAACTCCAGGGTGGACATTGTTTTGAGATGATACAGAACCATTAGCCATAGTTATAGTTGGTGCTGGTTTATCCCAACTTATTCTTTTGTATGTTGTGGAATAACCTTTAATTCTAGTACCATCTTCTTTTTTTGGATAATGTATTTCATTATGTAATGCAGTTTTGCCCGTTGGTGTATATTTTAAAAAAGATATGTGTCTTTTATTATGCTTTTTAGCATAATGATACTGGATTTTTGAAGTTTCTTCACTTTCTAAACTTGGTAAATAACTAATAGCATCTTTAACTGTAATTTTATTTTCTTTATTTGGTAATTCCCATTTTGAAAACTTTGAAATTAGAAAAATTGCTCTTTTTCTTGATTGTGCTGTCCCATAATCTGATGTATTTACAAGTGTAGGATTAATAAAATAATTTAATGGTTTTAGCTCATTATTGATGTAATCAATAACTTTGGTTTTTATGTCATTAACTAAAATAGATGTTTTTAAAATCCCTTGAACATTCTCTATTAAAATATGTGTAGGTTGTAATTCTTTAATAAATTTAATAACATATTTAATCAAAGAATTTCTAGGGTCATCTTCTTTCATTTTACCTGCTACACTCATACCTTGACAAGGTGGGGTCGCTAGTAAAAAGTTACAATTTTGTTGTTTTGCTTCATTTAAAACTTTTATTACTAATATCACCTTGGATCATATTACAATTTTTATGATTTTCTTTATAAAATTTTACTCTTTTTTCTAAAAGTTCATTTGCTACAACTATATTTATATTATGATTTTTAATATAAGTTTCTGCTATTCCTACATTAGCAAACAGGGATATACCATTCATTATTTACTAGTTTGTTTATTTTCTTGAATTATTTCTATAGATTTTAAAATTTCATTTAAAAAATGTTTATTTATTGTTCCATCTTTTGGATTATAATCATTTTTGGTTCGTTTTATGTTTAAAGATTCAGCAATTTTATCGGCATACTCTTTTTTAGTCATTATGTATCCTCTAAGCATTTTTATGTATTATATCATATGTAGAATTAAAGTGAAAAATTCATAACCCAACCAAGGAAAATAATGTATAAATTACAAAGATATTTAAACCATGCACCAATTGATGTACTTTTCAAACAAAATAAAGAAGATTTTATAGTAACTGAAGTACCTTTATATGAATTTAGTGGCAATGGTGAACATTTAATATTAAAATTTAGAAAAAAAGATTTAACCACATGGGATGCTTTACAAATATTTGCAAAACATTTTGAATGTAAATCTAGAGATATAGGATATGCTGGTTTAAAAGATAAAAATGCAATGACTGTTCAATATATATCTATTCATAAATCCTATGAAAATAAATTAAAATTATTCAATCATGATCAAATCAAAATATTAGAGACTACTTATCATAATAATAAGATTAAAATAGGACATCTTAAAGGAAATAAATTTTTTATAAGATTAAAAAGAGTAAATCTAATAAATTCTAGAAAAATTGAAGATATCTTAAAAAAACTTGTTAATTTTGGTATGCCTAATTATTTTGGATTTCAAAGGTTTGGCATAGATGCTAATAATCATAAAAAAGGTGAAGCTATAATAAATGGGGAATTAAAAGAAAAAAATAGAAAACTAAAACAAATGTTTATTAATGCTTATCAAAGTGATTTGTTTAATAAATCTTTATCTAAAAGAATAGAAATATCAAAATTAATAGATACTTTTGAAGCAAAAGAAATTTATGAAAGATTAAATTTACCACTTGAAAGTGTAGAGTTAATGAAGAAACAAGAACACCCTTTTAAGTTAATAATGGGGGATTTAATGTGTCACTATCCTCATGGAAAGATTTTTCATATTGAAAACTTAGAAGATGAAGTTGAAAAATTTAATTTACGAAATAGAGTACCAACAGGCTTATTATGTGGAGAAAAAGTAAAACGTAGTATAGGTTTAGCATATGAACTTGAAAAAGAATTCGATAAAATAAGTAAAGAAAATGGTGCAAGAAGATATTTTTGGATTTTTCCAAGTGATATACAAAGTGAATATAAAGAAGATAAAAACTGGATGACTATACAATTTTTTCTTCCAAAAGGTTCTTATGCTACAGAATTAATTGCCGAGTTGATTCATTAGAATATTATTAAATTATTTTAATAAATAGCATTAAGCATAAATAGGTTAGAATATATAAAATGTAAAGGTAATGCTTATGAAAAATGAAGAATTAATCACACAACTTTGTGAAGTGATAAAAGAGGGCGAACTAAATGCTAGTGCTATTTATGATGATTTAGAAAATATAAATGATAAGATAAATAGCTTAAAAATATTACATCATGAGAAAGATTATATTAGAAATTTAATTTCTAATTCTTTTGCTTTATTACAACATCAAGACTTACATAGACAAAAAATAGAAAGAGTAGTCAATTATGTATGTGAGCACAATAATATAGATAAAACACAATATAATCTTGCTAATAGTGCAAAATATATTTATAATGATACAAATACATCAAATATATTAAGCCAAGAGGAGATGGATAAAATCATTAATGACTTAAGTTAAAGCAGTATAACTTTTTTGAATTAAATCAAGCTATAATATAAATATGAATTTAGAAGAAAAATTAAAACAATTACCTCAAGAATCAGGTATTTACAAGTATTATGATAAACATGGACATCTTTTATATGTAGGAAAAGCAAAAAATTTAAAAAATCGTGTTAGGTCTTATTTTAAATTTTTACCACATTTTAAAATAGCGACAAAAGTATCTATTAGAATACATAAAATGCTTTTACAAGTTCTAACATGTGATTGGATAATAACAGCAAATGAGAACGATGCTTTAATTCTTGAAAATTCACTTATAAAACAATTAAAACCAAAATACAATATCTTATTAAGAGATGATAAAACATATCCTTATATTTATATAAATTATAATGAAGATTTTCCACGCTTAGAAATTACAAGAAAAGTATACAAAAATAAAAACATAAAATATTTTGGACCTTATTCAATAGGGGCAAGAGATATGTTAGATAGTATTTATGAAATAGTTCCTCTTGTTCAAAACAAATCTTGTTTAAAAGAAAAAAAAGCCTGTTTGTTTTATCAAATAAAAAGATGTTATGCTCCTTGTGAGGATAAAATAACAAGTGAAAATTATCAAGACCTAATTAAAGAAGCCTTGAGTTATATTTATAATAAAACAAAACTAATAGCTAGATTAAATATAAAGATGAATGAATATAGTAATGATTTTAGATTTGAAGATGCGATGAAATTAAGAGATAGAATAAAAACTATAAAAAAATCACAAATAAAATCAGCCGTAGATTTAGCTACAAATGAAAATATAGATATCTTTGCCATTAAATCAAATACAAAAAAAGCTGTGCTTGTGTATATGTTTATTAGAAATGGAAAATTAACATCAAGTTCACATAATTTTATAAAGATTGCCAATGAAGATAGTTTAAATATAGATTTAAATGAAGCTTATGAAAGAGCTATTATTAATTATTATGATAAAGATATACCTATTTTACCAAAAGAGATATTACTTGATATAGAGCTTGAGAATAAAGAAGAAATTGAAAACTTTTTATATATAAAGTTTAAGAAAAAAATAAAACTAGTTTTTCCTAAAAAAGATAAAAAAAAATATCTAATTAATGTAGCACTTAATAATTGCGAAGAATTATTAAAAATAGATTTAGCACAAAACAAAATAGCAATGTATGAAGAATTAAAAGAGTTATTACATCTTCAAACATATCCTTTTAGAATAGAAACATATGATAACTCACATATGATGGGACAAGCAACAGTAGGAGCTATGGTCGTATGGGATGAAAATATCAATGCATTTAAAAAAGATGCTTTTAGGCATTATAACCTTGAAGGAAAAGATGAATATGCTCAAATGAAAGAAGTTCTAACAAGAAGAGTTCAAAGTTTTGAAAAAAACCCAGCACCTGATCTTTGGATTATAGATGGAGGATCAACATTACTAAAATTAGCTTATGATATAACTAACTCTTTTGGTATACATTTCAATATAATTGCAATAGCTAAAGAAAAAATTGATGCAAAGGCAAATAGGTCAAAAGGAAGTGCAAAAGATATAATACATTTTAAAAATAAATCTGATGAATTTGAAGTTTTAAATTTAAGTCCTAGTGATAAAAGACTACAGTTTATACAAAAACAAAGAGATGAAGCACATAGATTTGTGATTTCTTATCATAGAAAACAAAAAAGAACAGAAGATAAACAAATTTCACTTTTACAAATAAAAGGCATAGGTGAAGCAAAAGTGAAAAAATTGCTCTTATATTTTGGAGAATTTGAGCTTATAAAGTCTTCAAGTATTGAAGAATTACAAGCTGTATTAAATAAAAAAGACAGCACCTTAGTATATGAACATTTTAATAAATAATTTTTTATAGAATACATTTTTTTGTTTAGAATTTTGATAATTTACTTTTCTAAATATTTTCTAATTTTTCTTGAAATAAAATCTATAAATATATTTAAAAATGAGCATACTAATAAAAGCAAAAACATTTTATCAAGTCTAAAATCTGCAAATGCTGAATCTATATAAAAACCTAAAGTTGTAATTCCTAATATTCCCAATATGGC
>JADGEG010000020.1 GCA_016744485.1 Arcobacter sp.
GCTTTAATAGTGGGACCTTGTGTAGCTCCTCCACTCGCTGGTGCTTTAATTTATATAGGTCAGACAGGTGATGCACTATTAGGTGGCTTAGCTCTTTTTACTCTTAGCCTTGGTATGGGTGTTCCTTTATTACTTATTGGTATTGGTGCTGGAAAATATATGCCAAGTGCGGGAGAATGGATGAATAATATTTCAAAAATCTTTGGAATATTTATGTTAGCAATTGCTATATGGATGATAGAAAGAGTAATTGACCCCAATTTAAGTATGTATTTGTGGTCATTTTTATTAATAGCTAGTGCTTTACATTTAAATAGTTTTAAGCATATTATTATTAAGTTATTATCAATTTTAATTTTAATATATGGAATTATAAGTTTTATAGGAGCTATTAGTTTAGCTTCTAATATTTTTAATCCTTTGGAGCATTTTATAAAAAGTGAGCAAGGAACTTCTTTTAAATCAAATACTTTAATATGGACAAAAATTAAAAATATAAAAGAATTAGATTTGGCTATACAAAACTCTTCAAAACCTATTATGCTTGATTTTTATGCAAGTTGGTGTGTTTCTTGTAAAGAATTAGATTTAATTACATTTAAAGATAAGGAAGTAATCAATAAATTATCGCAATTTACACTTTTAAAAGTTGATGTAAGTGAGAATAATGCACAAGATAAAGCATTACAAAAAAAGTTTAATATTGTGGGGCCTCCTGCTCTAATATTTTGGGATACCAATAATAAAGAAATAAACCAAGCTAGAATTATAGGTTATAAAAATCCTAAAGATTTTTTAGCTATAGTTAATAAATATTTTAAATAATGTAAAATGTATTAGAAAGTATAAATACATAAATGAAGTAAATGATTTATACCTTATATATCTTTATTTGAAACAATTGTCTTTCAGGTTCTACTAAATCAAGCTTACCTTTATATGTAGTAAGTGAGATACTATGTGTATCATAAGTTATTTTTGCCTCATTTAAGATATTTATCATTTGTGATAAATGTTTTAAAGTAATAGCATTTATAAGCATAATTCCATTTTCATCTAATCTTTCATATAAATATGGAAGTTTTTGTATTACTTTCTCGCCACCACCTCCTACAAAAATTCTTTGTGGATTTTCTTCTAAGTTTATAAATATTTCTTGTGCTTCACCCATATGCAAAGTACAATCACTTACATGATGATTTTTTAGATTTGCTTTTATGAATTCGGCTCTTGTTTCATTTTTCTCAAAAAATATTGTTTTTACCTTATATCTTTTAAATGCTTCAATTCCACACGAACCACTCCCCGCTCCTATGTCCCATAAAAGCTGATTTGCTTCTAAATCAAGATTTTGTAAGGTTAAGTGTCTTTTGTATTTTTTTGTTATCATCCCTCGCTCCGTTTGAAACTCTAAATCATCACATACATTTTTTTTATGCTCAAAATTTCTTTTTATAAGCAAACAATACGGTTTTGTAATATCAAATTTAGAATTTGGAAAATCAAAAATATCAATTTCTTCTATAAGCTCATCTTCATAGCCTAGTTTATAAGCAAGAGTAACACTTATATCTTCTTTTTTAAAAAAAACAAGAGCTTCATTTAATCTCTTTATTGAGTGTTTATCACAGACTAAAAATGTATATCTTTTTCTTAAAAACTCTTCTAAGTCTATTTTTGTTTTTCCATGTAAGGAAACTACACCTACATCACACTCACTTATAAAAATTCTCTCCAAAAGGTATGATTTACACGAACGGTTATTTATAAATCTTATATATTCTTTTGGAATATGTTTTGCTATTATTGTAGCACTTGAGTAAAACAATGGAGAGCCAGTTACTATATATAAAATATTTTGTAATTTATAATTATCTTGTATATATTCTTTTGCTTCTTTAAAGCTAAGTTTTAAAATATTTTTTGCATTTTCTTTGAAATTTTTATCACATATTATAATCTCAAATGTTGACATATCTAATCTAACATTTGAAAAACTATACTCACCCATACCATTACCTGCTATTGTTACCATCCTAATACCTCATCTTGTTCTAAGATTATGGCTTTTACATCTAAAGTAGGAAACCATATTTTTATTTGTTCATTTGCTTTTTTTGCTATTAGTGTATATAAATCATTAGCTAAATTTAACTCTTCTAATTCTTGCGAAATACCTTTAACTGTTTTAGTAGAGTTAATATCAACTGTGTAATTTAGTTTATCATAAATATCTTTTCTTAATTTTACAAAATCAATTGTTCCAAATCTATTGTGAGTATTTTTAAAACCTTGATAAACCTTCGTCATTTTTCCAATACCACAAAGAAAAATTACTTTTTTAATCTTAAGAGTATTTGCTATTTGCATAGACTCATAAACGAAATTTGCGACTTCAACTATTTGTGCTTCTTCAAATCTTTCTTTTGCTTTACTTAAAGATGAATTACCCAAGGTAAATACTAATGTTTCGTAATTATTTTGTGCTATAAATTGTATTTCTGTTTCAACAGAATCAATATAAGCAGAACTTGATACAGGTTTTACTATTCCTTTTGTACCTAAGATAGAAATTCCACCTATAACTCCTACTTTAGCATTTGCTGTGCTTTTTGCTATTTCTTCCCCATTTGTAACACAAACTGTACAAAATATTTTGATATTTTTATGTTTTTTGATTTTGTTATAAAATATATCTTTCATAGTATCTAATGGCACTGGATTAATAGCAGGTAAATTTGGTTTTATTTTTAAACCTTTTTTTGTAACAACACCCACCCCAATACCTGCATAAAGTTCCAAAGAATTTGATTCATATATAAATTCTTGTGCATTATGAAAACAAGGGTTTATATCTAATGTATTTTTGGCTTTACTTAAAAAAACAATAATTTCACAGCCTTTTGTAACATCTAAATCATCATTATCAACCTTGATAGTTTTTGTAAATACATCTTCTTTTGTTACTAAAAAAGCTTCTAAAGCTTTACTAAATGCACTACAAGTATGCACTCCTGTTGTATATCCACTTTTTAAAATTTTGTTTTTGGTTTTTTGCTTTGCCATTATTTATAAAAAGATGGCTCACTCATTGGAATTTGTTTAAAGTTTGTTTCATTTATATCTTTATTACTTGAAAGATTAGTAAATAATTCAATCCATTGCTCTTTGTTATACTTATGAATATTTTTTATCCAAACATTATTGTTAGGTTCATATCCATTTGCTTTAGTATTTTCATAAATATTTGCAACACTTCTAAATCTACATGCACCAAAACACCCTGTTCTTGATATCTTTATGCGTTGTTCACCTTTTGCTAAATTAATATTTTTTAAAATATTTCTTAAATCTCCTGCTAAGTGTTCATTTTTATGAGCCTTTGAACATCGCTCATCATTGCAAATAAATATTTGTGTTTTAAAGTGCATGATAGGTTTAGTTGATACTAGTTTTTTAGGTTTACATGCAAAACCTGAGACTACTTCTGAACCCATTAGATTAAATGTTTTATTTTCCATTATATTTTTGTGTTCCATCGTAATCCTTTATTAGTTTAAAAATTGCATGTAAGGTTGCCACTGTCATAGTAGAGCTTCCAAATCTTCCTTGCATAATAATACCAGCCACATCAAAAAAATCACAAAATTTTCTACCATAAGCTTTTGATTCAACAACATTTACAAAACCAACAGGAAATAAAAGCAAGGCAACATTTTTTAAATCTACTTTTTCTTTTATTAAAGTATTAATTGCAGCATATATATATGTAGGTGCATTACCACAAGCTAAAACCATAGGTTCATTTTTGTGTTTTTTAATAGCTTGAACAACAGCTGCATATGATCTTGTAGTTTTATTATTTTTAGCATCTTCGTAAGTAAAAGGCTCATTTATATAACAAACAACTTCATTTTGATATGTGTCTAAATAAAACTGGCTAAGACCTACTTTTATCATATTTACATCAACTATGATTTTAGCTTTGCTTAAAAGTAAGTTTTTTACTTTATTTATAGCATCGTTTGAGAAATAAATATTATTTAATACCTCATCAAAACAAGTACTTGTATGAATTAGTCTTGAAATAACTTCAACTTGATCAGGTGTAAAGTTTTTTACTTTAGGGAAGTTTTGTATTTCTTGCTCTATCATTTCAAATGATTTTACTGATATATCAGCCCCTATATTAATAGGTGGTTCTTCTAGTTTAAATTCCAAAATAATCCTTTAAAATATGTATATGATTTCTAAACATTATATGTAAATATGTTCCATAAACTTTATCTTTTTTCCAAGCACCTATTTCACCCTTTGTTGATGCTTGTTTACTTAAAACATCACAAAGATATTGTTCTTCTTTATCTTCTTGATTTTTTTTGCTATCAAGAGCATAAGTATGATGAAAAGCATGACCTTTTAGTCCATTAGAAGAGTAATAATATCCTAATCTACTTCGTTTATCTTGAATTGCAAAATCTACATCTAAAATACTAGTCATACTTTTATCATCTACTTTATTACCTAAATATAATAATCCAGCACATTCAGCATAAATATGTTTTGTTTTTGAGTGAAGTTTTAATGAAGCTTCAAAATTTGGTGCATTTTGAAGTCTGGCATAAGCTTCTTTTGTTTCAACATAACCTCCACAAATATATACAAAATCACTATCTTTACTTATTTCTTCATCCTTACAAGAGTCTATAAATTCAACTTTTTGAAAAATTTCTTTTAAAAACACTATATTATCATGATATATAAAAGAAAAATTTTCATCTTTTACAATAGATACTTTTTTATTAGTTTTGTTTAAAACACTAAAAGGATACACACTTGTTTGTCTTATCTTATCATTATAATTAGTCTCATAAAAAGAAACTTTTTCTAAAGCTTCTAAATCTATATGTTCTAAAACTTCTTTAGATAAGTCTTCTAGTATTTCTTTGTTTGCTTCTATTAAATCAAGTCCTAAATATGTATTTTTTAATGTTTTTAAATCTTTTTTAATCCAACCTAAAACAACAACATCATCAAAATCTTCTAAAATTTGTTTTTTAATTAAATCATAATGCATAGAAGATGAAAGTTTATTTAAGATGATTGCTTTTATAGTATTATGCTTAGTATATGTTTTAAGACCTTTTAAAACTGCACTTATAGTTATATAAGAACCAGCTCCACTAAGAAGTAAAACACTAGGAATATTTAAAAGTTTACTAACATCATAAGCACTACATCCTTTATCTTTTCCATCATAAAAACCCATAACTCCTTCAAGTATATTCATATCTTTATTTGAATATTTTTGATATATCCATTTAACTTGTTCTTCATTCATCAAAAAAGTGTCTAAATTAATAGAAGCTTTGTTACAAATACTTTCGTGAAACTGTGGATCTATATAATCAGGCCCAATTTTATAGGCTCTTACACTTTGTTTAAAATGATACAACAAAGCTGTTGTAAGTACTGTTTTACCTTCATTTGAGGCAATAGCAGATATACATAATGCATTCATATTTACTCTTTCTTTAGTTTTTATTTTATTTTTAGCTATAATCATACTATGAAAAATCTTAGAGGTTATAAAAAATCATATTTTAAATTAGCCGTTATTGCTATGTATTCAACAATATGTGATTTATCAAAGATTGAAATAAACATGACTTACCATAAAGTTGCTCATGAAAATAAGAGACATACGATAGATCCTCCTATAAAATTACTCTTACATTAAAAAGAATTAAATTTTATATAAAAGGATATAATTATGCATATAGAAGCAGGTATTGTTCAAGGTGCAAAGATGATTTTAAGTTATGGAACTGCTGCAGTTTCATTTGGTATTGCAGGAAAACTAGCAATAAATAGTATAAAACAATCAGGTCTTTTACCAATAGGGCTAAAAACTATTTTAAGTTCAGTATTAGTACTGATATTTTTTGAAGTATTTCCTCATCATCAAATAGGAGTTTCGGAAGTTCATCTGATTTTAGGTTCAACTTTATTTTTAATTTTTGGTGCAAGTGCTGCTGCTTTTGGTTTAGCTCTTGGTTTATTAATTCAAGGTATATTTTTCGCACAATTTGACTTGCCTCAGTATGCTATGAATGTAACAACTTTACTTATGCCTTTATTTGCTATGTCTTATTTAGCTAAGAAAATCATTCCTTCAAGTATTGCTTATAAAGATATAAAGTACAAAGATACTTTAAAACTAAGCCTTGTGTATCAAGGTGGAATAGTAACTTGGGTTGCATTTTGGGCTTTATATGGACAAGGATTTGGTGCAGAAAATTTAGCTTCAGTCTTTACTTTTGGAACTGCTTATATGAGTGTAGTTTTATTAGAACCGCTTATTGATATAGCTATTTTAGCAATTGCTAAATCATACTCATCTTTAAATAATTCTTTTGTATTTACAAATAGATTATATAATACAGATAAGTAATATTTACAAATGAAAAGATATAGACATTACGACAAGACAAGAGCTATAGTTCTTTCTTGTTTTGGTTCAGTAATAGAGCAAGAAAAATACCTAGATTTAAAAGTTTTAATAGAAAAAGAATTTCAAGATTGTGATGTATTTTTAGCATTTTCTTCAAGAATGGTTTTAAAGTATTTGCAAAAACAAAAACAAGAGTTCAAAAACTTAGCTCAAGTTTTAGCCGATGTTGATATGTTAGGTTATAAGCATATAATCGTATCTTCTATTAATATTTTTCCAACAGATGAGCATGAGTATTTAAAAAAAATCGTAAATGGTTTTAATAGTTTTTCATATGCAAATATAAATTATACAAATGCAATACTGACAAAAACAAAAGATACAACAGATTTTTTTAAAGATTTAAATACCCAAGTTTCAAAAAACTTGTTAGAAAAAACTTGTGCAAACTTGTATATCATTCATGGAACTCCTAAACTTGATACTGCTGGAATTGACTCCATTTCTTATGCAAGTGAGTTTTTAAAAGCACTTGATGACACAAACTATACTTGCTCACTTGAAGGTACTTTTCCTTATTATGCTATAAAAGATGCACTAAAAACTAAAATGCAAAACGATGGAATAAAAAATGTTCAGATTATTCCTTTACTTTTAGTAAGTGGAAATCATTATCTAAAAGATATGTTTGAAATCAAAGAAGATTTAAGTCATACTTTTAAAAGTAGTATTACAAAAAGTCTAAGTAAAAATAAAGAGTTTAACTTAATAGAACTTCCTAAAATTAAAGAAATAATAATTACAAATATAAAAGAGGCTTTTATAATGTCTGGTATTAGTTTTAACAAAAGTACTTTTTAATGAAATTATATATGGTATCCCTTGGACCTGGTGATTATGAGCTAATCACAATAAAAGCACTAAAGGCTTTAAAAAAATGCGATGCTATTTGTGTACCTACTAAAAGCAAAGGAAGCTTTGATAAATCAATTACATATAAGATAATCACAAAACTTATGAGTGAATTCTCTTTTAAAAAAGAAATTATTCCTATGTATACACCTATGAAGTTTTTAGATGAAGACTGGCAAAAACAAGTAAATATAATCGTAGATGCGTTTAAAACACATAAAACATTAGCTTTTGTTACATTGGGTGATTGTTCTGTTTATAGTACAGTTTATTATTTACTGGAAAAATTTGAAGTGCAGTATAAAGATATTTATGAAAACTGTGAAGTAATCGCTGGGGTTACGTCTTTCTCGCAAGCATCTGCAAAAGTAAAAAAAGCCTTATGTAAAGGTGATGAAGCTTTTAAAATAAGTCCTTTGCTAGGGAAAGTTGTACCTTGCACTACTGTTTATATGCGACCAAAAATAGGAATGAATACATCTAGTATTATGCAAAAAGGAAATATATATACCTTTGAAAATTTAAATTTAGAGAATGAAAATATTTCTTCGTATAAAAAAGAAGAGGTTAAAAAATATATGACATTGTTTATTGATTTTATTTAAAAGGACTTAGTATTTTGAAAGAAATTAAAATAAATAAAATTGATAGTATTTTTGATGCTATTGATTATTTTAATAGCATTATAAAGATAGTTGATAAAGAAGTTAAAATAGATTTTAGTTCTGCTACATTTATCAGAAACAACTTTCTTTCAATCATAGGTATGAGTATAGAAATTTTAAAAGTAAGACAAATTTCCATACACTTTATAAAACCAAAAGATATAAAAGTGTTTAATTCTATGATAAGAATAGGTTTTTTACCTAAGTATTCTAATGAAAACACTAAGAAGAACAAATATAAAACAATGGTTCAATATACAAAAATTCCTCTAACAAACAACAGTCTTCTATAGGATTGAGTCTTTTAATGGAACTAATTAGACTTAGTAAAGGTAGTATTGAAATTGTCTCAGGAAACGGGTATTATGGTATTAAAAATGAACAAGAAATAACTAAAAAACTTGACAAGTCATTCGAGGGTACGATAATTAGTATAGTATTTAATACTAATAGTGATATGTATTATTTGTTAAAGGATGAAAATGATTAAAATAAATGTTAAAGATGTTATTAATAATACAATAGCGATGTCAACAGAAGATGGACAAAAACTTTTTAAAGTACTATATGAAAATATAAAAAGTTCTAATAAAGTTGAGTTATCCTTTAAGGGAATTGATATTTTAATATCACACTTTCTTAATGAATCTATAGGTAAACTTTACGAAAAATTTGAAAACTGGGATGTCTTAGATAAGGTAATTACTTATAAAGATATAGATGATGACGATCTTGAACTTTTAAAAGAAAAAGTTATCCCTACTGCAAAAAATCATTTTAAAACTTCTAATAAAGAAGATATGATAGATGAGAGTATCTTAGATGATAAATTTTAATAAAATATACAATATTTCTTCTACAGACAATGTATTTATTGATACTAATATTTTAATTTTTTTATTTTCACCTTCTGGTATTATTAAATCTAAAAAATTTAAAAATGAAAAGTATTCTTCTATTTTAAATGAATTAATTAAACATGAATGCAATATATATATCAATTCACATGTAGTGTCAGAATTTATAAACAGATGTTTAAGAGATGATTTTAATACTAATTTTAACAATTTAGGAAACAAAAAATACAAACAAGATTATAGAAGTAGTAGTGACTATCAAAAGACTTTGAAAATTGTATTAAAACAGTTAAATAAATTCTTAAAAATATCTAAACATATAAATGATGATTTTGAATCGTTTGATATTTCTAAAGCATATCAAGCAAGAGAAGAAAATGATTTTAATGATTTAATCATAGCAGATACAATTACAAAAAATAAATTAAAACTTTTAACTGATGATTTGGATTTCCAAAATAGTTTAGGAATAGATACTCAATGGTACTTAAAATAAGACTATACTATGTATTCCCACCTTATGTCTTTCTTGTATCATTAAATGATACATCTTAGTTTATATATTCATTTTATCGCCTTAATTTTGTCAAATATCACTATTCAGTACAAATATACACAATATTGACATAATTTTATGTCATACTTTTTTAATCAAAAATTTAAGGAGTTAGAATGAAAAAACAAGTATTAGGAATAATGGCATCTGCATTAATTGCCTCATCAGTTATGGCTGCAGATTTTACACTAAAGTTTTCACATGTAGTTAGTGATAATACACCAAAAGGTAAAGCAGCTAGATTTTTTGAAAAAAGACTAGAAGAGTTATCAAAAGGTAAAATTGATGTTCAAGTATATCCATCTTCTCAGTTATATAAAGATAATGCTGTTTTAAAAGCTATTAGATTAGATTCTGTTCAAATGGCAGCTCCTAGTTTTTCTAAATTTGGTAGAATTGTACCACAATTAGCATTATTTGATTTACCATTTTTATTTAAAGACATAGATCACTTACATAGAGTTCAAGATGGAGTTGTTGGTAAAAAATTAAAAGCAATGGTAACAAAAAAAGGTTATGTTGCATTAAATTTTTGGGATAATCATTTTAAACAATTATCTTCTTCTAAAAAAGCTTTAATAGCTCCTTCTGATGCTAAAGGACAAAAATTTAGAATTATGTCTTCAAAAGTACTTGAAGCTCAATTCCATGCAGTTGGTGCAAATCCACAGATGATGCCTTTTTCTGAAGTATATTCAGGTTTACAACAAGGTGTAATTGATGGTCAAGAAAATACAAACTCAAATATTTTTACTAAAAAGTTTTATGAAGTACAAAAATATTTAACAGTTTCAAACCATGGTTATTTAGGATACTTAGTTGTAATGAGTAAGAAATTTTGGAATAAACTTCCATCAAGCTTACAAGCTAATGTTGTACAAGCCATGAATGAAGCAACCCAAAAAGAAAGAGAATATGCAGAAGATTTAAATACTAAACAATTTAATTTAATCAAAGAGTATGCTAATAAAACTGGTAAATTAGAAATTATTACTTTAACAAATGAGCAAAGAAATGCTTGGGCTAAAAAAGTAAGTACAATTTACCCACAATTTTATTCAAAGAAAAAAATTGGAGAAGATCTAATTAATGGTGCTTTAAACACTAAATAAAACTTTAATACTATCTAAATTATTAGATAGTATTAATCATTATACAAATAACAAAATCTAACTTTTTATCAATTAATTTTTATAGAACATTCTTAATTTTAAGTGAATTATTTTTTAATAGAAAAAGTAAGTTTTATTATTTGATAAACTTAAAAAATGGAGTACATAAATTATGTTCAATATTATTAGTGCTATTATTGGTTTTATAAATAGATCAATAGCAATTATTGGTATAACAGCTGGTGTAGCAATTGCATTTTCAAATGTAGTTGCAAGATATGCTCTTAATACATCTTTGGTATGGGCTACAGAATTAACTATATTTTTATTTTTATGGTCTGTATTTTTTGGAGCAGCATATTGTTTTAAAAAAGATGCTCATATAGCCGTAACTGTAATTTTAGATATCGTTTCCTCAAGAACTGCAAAAGTTATGTTACTTATATCACATGTAATTACTTTTGTCTTTTTACTAACTGTTTCATATTTTGGTTATGAGTATTTATTTTTAGTTATAGAACTAGATGAAAGATCAATTGATTTATGGGATATGCCTTTATGGATAGTTTATTTGGTTATTCCTGTTTCTTTTTTATTCGCAGCTTATAGAGTAGCTGAAAGAATTAATGTGATTTTAACTACTTCTCATGAAAAAATTGTAAAAGAAAGTGAGGCAGAAATGGTACTTTCTGAATTAGGTGAAAATTCAAAAGATATGTCAAATAAAAATGTTGAAGAATTAAATAAAATAGTAGAAGAAACTAATAAAAAAACTGGAGGATTACTATGAGTGTATTAGTCTTATTTGGAATATTTTTCTTTTTAGTAATTCTTGGAACTCCTATTGCTATTTGTTTAGGTGCTGCTACTTTTACAACTTTAATGCTTTTTACAGATATTTCTCCTATTGAAATATCTTCTATGATGTTTGAAAAAGTTGAGCATTATTCTTTAATGGCAATTCCTATGTTTATTTTAGCAGGAAATCTTTTATCAAAAGGATCAGCAGCGCAGAGGATTATTGAGTTTGCAAAATCTATTGTAGGACATCTTCCAGGTGGTCTTCCAATTTCTGCAATTTTTGCATCAATTATTTTTGCAGCTGTATCAGGTTCAAGTCCTGCAACTGTTGTAGCAATTGGTTCTATTATGTTTGGAGCTATTACACAAGCAGGATATCCTAAGAAATATGCAGTAGGAACTATTGCCACAGCAGGTTCACTTGGTATTTTAATTCCTCCTTCAATTGTATTAATTGTTTATGGGGTTACTGCTGAAGTTTCTATTGGAAAGTTATTTATGGCAGGAGTTATCCCTGGTATAATGCTAGGTATTATGATGATGCTTGTTACTTATGTAGGCGCAGTTCGTCTTGGATTTAAAAGAAGTAAACCAGAATCATTTAAAGTAAGATTAACTAAAATGAAAGATGCTTCTTGGGGTCTTATGACGATTATGATAGTTATGGTTGGTATTTATGGAGGAATTTTTACTCCAACAGAAGCAGCGGCAGTTGCAGCTGTTTGGGCATTTTTTATCTCTGTATTTATATATAAAGATATTAAAATAACTCAGTTTTTTGAAACAGCTTTAGATTCTGCAAAAACAACTTCAATGATTATGTTTATTATTGCTAATGCTATGCTTTTTGCACATTTTTTAACTATTGAGAATATTCCTCAAGGTATTACAAGTGCATTAATTGATGCCAATGTTGATAAATATATGTTTTTACTATTAGTAAATGTTTTATTAATAATTGCAGGTTCATTTATGGAACCAAGTGCTATTATCATGATAATGGTACCTTTATTACTTCCAGTTGCGGTTGCTCTTGGAATTGATCCTATTCATTTTGGTATTGTAATTACAATTAATATGGAATTAGGTATGGTATCCCCACCTGTTGGACTTAACTTATTTGTTACTTCTGGATTAACAGGCATGTCTATTAAAGATGTAATAATTGCAGCTTTTCCATGGACACTTACGATTTTCGTAGGGCTTATGTTAGTAACTTATATTCCACAAATTGCTCTATTCTTACCAAATCTAATGATGGGATAAACTAATCTTATCAATTTTTCAAACTACATATTTTTTGTAGTTTGAATTTGATAAATCACTTTTAAATATTTTTTGTATTTATATTCTTTTTTTTTAAAATTAAAATAAAGTATTCAATAATTTTTTTGATATAATTGTGACATGTAAGTAAAAATGATATTTAACAAAGTATAATTTGGCGAGAAGGCCTAGGAATCGAACCTAGCGAGGCGTTTACACAAAAACCTCCAATCAGGGTTGAAACCTGTGGTGTCCACCAGGATCACATGCCCCCCAAAATATATAAAAAGAATTTTACTATATTAAAAATAAAAAGCATATAAAGGCAAACAATGTTCTTATTAAAATCTATTCCCAAAATAGATAAATTTGTATCTAATAAAAATTTTGATGACTTAGGGCAAGAACTTATTTTAAATATTTCAAAAAATGTAATACAAGAACTAAGAGAGAATATTTTAAATAAAAAAACTTTGTCTTTTAATGAAAAAGATTTAATTGATGAAGTTATAAATCAATATGAAGAATTAATAAAACCATCTTTACAACAAGTTATAAATGCTACAGGTGTAATTGTTCATACAAACTTAGGACGAAGTTTAATATCTAAAGAAACATTTGAAAATGTTACAGAAATTCTTAGCTCATATAATAACCTTGAATATGATTTAAATAAAGGTCAAAGATCGCAAAGATATTATCATGTATCAAAAATTATTTGTAAACTTCTTTCTTGTGAAGATGTTTTAATTGTCAATAATAATGCAAGTGCTGTATTTTTAATTTTAAATACTTTTTCTAAAAAAAAAGAAGTTATTGTAAGTAGAAGTGAATTAGTTGAGATAGGAGGAAGTTTTAGAATACCTGATGTTATGAAAGAAAGTGGTGCAAAACTTGTAGAAGTTGGTACGACAAATAAAACACATTTACAAGACTATAAAAAAGCAATCAATAAAAAAACATCAATGTTAATGAAAGTTCATAAATCAAATTATAGTATTGAAGGTTTTACAAGTGAAGTTAAATTTAAAGAATTAAGTACTTTAGCTAAAGATAATGATATTTTAGATTATTATGATATGGGAAGTGGACATTTAATTGATTTACCATATGGTCTGAAAAATGATGAACCTAGTGTATTAGAATATATGAAAAAAAACCCATCATTATTAAGTTTTTCAGGTGATAAACTTTTAGGAAGTGTTCAAGCAGGAATTATTGTAGGAAAGAAAAAATATATAAATAAACTAAAACAAAATCAATTATTAAGAATGTTAAGAGTTGATAAAATAACTTTAGCCATTTTAGAAGAAAACTTAAGATCTATCTTATTTGGTAAAATAGATGATATACCAACTCTTAAAATGTTATTTTTGAAAGAAGAAACTCTTATATCTAATGCTAAAGTATTACAAAATAAAATAAAAGATATATGTACTTGTGAGATTATAAATACTAAAACTCCAATAGGTGGAGGAACTACACCAAACAGATTAATACCTAGTATTGCTTTAAATATACAAATAAAAAATTATAAGGCAAGTAAAATTGAAATTTTACTTAGAAAAAAAAATATTATTGGAAGAATTAATAGTGATAAATTTCTTCTTGATTTTAGAACTATAAATATAAATGATATTAAATTTATTGCTCAAAGTATAAAAGACATTATTAATGAATAATTATATTATTGGTACATGTGGGCATATAGATCATGGTAAAACAGCCTTAATTAAAGCTTTAAATTTCTATGAAGGAGATACAAGCAAAGAAGAAAAACAAAGAGGGATTACTATTGATCTTAGTTTTTCTAATATGTCTAATGGAAGTAAAAATATTGCTTTTATAGATGTGCCAGGGCATGAAAAACTTATAAAAAATATGATTGCTGGTGCTTTTTCTTTTGATTGTGTTATGATTGTAATTAGTGCAAATGAACAAATAAAAGCTCAAACAATAGAACATCTTCAAATTTTAAATCTCTTAGGTATTAAAAATGCTATTTTAGTAATTAGCAAAAAAGATTTAGTAGAAGATTCACAAATAGAGCAAATACAAAAAGATATAAAAAAATATGTAAAACAATATAATTTTAATATTTTATTTTCAACTGCTGTTTCTATTTTTGATGATCATTCAATTGATATGTTAAGAGAAAAATTATATTCTTTAAATGCAAATACAAAAATTGAAGAAAACTTTTTCAGATATTATATTGATAGAGTGTTTTCAAGCAAAGGTTCTGGAACTGTTGTAACTGGTACAGTTTTAGGTAAATCTATTAAAGTAAATGAAAAAATTTTTATATGTGATTTAAAAAAAGATGTAAAAATTAAAAATATCCAAGTACATAATCAAGATACAACAATAGCAAATATATCAAATAGAACTGCTATTAATTTAAGTGCAATAGATACACATACTTTAAAAAAAGGTAGCTTACTTAGTAAAAAAGGTTATTTAAGAGGTTTTACATCTATTGATATTTCTTTTTCTTCTTTAGAGGGTAAATCACTAAAACATAATCAAAATTATACTATTTATATAGGTTCAAGAAAATTAGAAGCAAAAATACTTCTTTTTTCTAGTATAGATTCTTTAGAAAATGGTTTTGCTACTATTAAAAATCAAAGTGAAATTTTTTGTATTTATAAAGAAAAATTAATTATAAGATTAGGTAATGATACAATTGCAGGGGCAAGTGTAATAAACCCTGTATTAGATCCTATGAAAAAACAACAAAAGCTTGAATTATTTCAATCTTTATTTCAAGATGATATAAAATTGGCATATCAAATACTATTAAAAGCTCATAAAAAAGGCTTAGGACTTATATCTTCTGCACAAAGATTTGCTTTGTCTCATAAAGAAGCATTAGAGTTTGCGAAACAAGTTCCTAATAGTTTTTTAGATGAAGAAAATTTGATTTTATATCCCTTAGAAACAAAAGGTTTAATTAAAAACAATATAAAAACAATTTATCAAAAAAATAAATATGCCTTACTTTCAAATAATTCTATTCAATTAAGATTAAAATGGGCAAGTTTTAATTTTATACAAAGTGTTTTAAATGATTTAGAAAATGAGAAGTTTTTATTAAAAGATGGTAATTTATACAAAAATGCCTTTATAAAAGAAAATTTTAAAGATTCATTAGAAAGAGTATTATTATTAAGATTAGAAAAAGAAGGTATTAGTCCAACTGCACCTTATAATATCTATGATGATTTAGATTTAGATAGAAAAACAGGTGATGATATACTTAAATCACTTTGTGCAAAAAAACAAGTAATAAGATTAAAACATAACTTATTTATTTATGCACAAAACTTAAATAAATTAGTTTTAGATATGCAGAATATAATAAAAGAAGACTCTTATATTGATCTTATTAATTTTAAAGCTAAATACCCATTAAGTAGGAAATATTTAATTACTTATTTAGATTATCTAGATAATTTTTCACAAATAATTAAAAGTAACAATAAGAGAATTTTTAAGTAGTTTAAAGGTTTTATATATGGTATAATAAGATACTTTTTAAGTAGTTTAAAGGTTTTATATATATGTAAGAAAATATTTTACATACTAATTTAATTTAAGGTTGGAAATGTTTTTTTATAGGAATCTTTGTCGTTATTTAAGTAAAGATAAAGTTCAAACTATATATTTAATTGATATTTTATCCATGAAAGATATAAATGCTATATATGGATTTAAAAATGGAACATATATTATTAAACAAGTGTTTTATTTACTTAAAAAATCTATTAAAAAACAAATTTTATATTTTTTAAAACATAAAATTAATATTTGTATAAAAAATTCTTATGCTGATGTTTTTTCTATTATTTTATATGAAAACTTAAATGAAAAAGATATTATTCAAATAAAATATATTATAT
>JADGEG010000021.1 GCA_016744485.1 Arcobacter sp.
ACTAAACTCAGCACCCAAGGTTGTCAACTAAATATTTTTAGTTTTTATATAAATTTATATTGCTTTTTGGGTATTTTTACTTGATTTATCTACATTTACCATGATACCGTTTAAATATATTTAGTATTTTATACTAAAATAAGTATAAATATTGTATATTTGTACTTAATTATGATTATTTTTTTTAGTTAATTTTAGATAAAAGGATGATAATTATGTTTAAACTATCAATTAAATTATTTGATTCTATTAGTATTAAGCTTAAAATTATAATACATTTTATTTTACTTGCTATATTTTCTATGTGTTTGACCTATCTTATTACTTATGATAGTTTAAAAAAAGAAATACAAGAGACCTACTTTAAAAAATTAACAGCAATTAGAGAAATCAAAAAAACACAAATACAAGAATATATAAAAAGTATTAAAAATGATATTTTTATATTAGCAAGAGCACCTTTTGTAATAAATGCCTCACAAGAATTATCACGTAATTTTATGAAAAAAGATTTTACATCACTAATTAAAAAATATGATAAAGAATTTATAAAATATATAAATAAAAAAGAGTTTTATGATATTTTTTTAATTGATATTAAAAATAATAATATCATATATACTGCAGCTAAAGAATCAGACTTCACTACAAATCTGACAAAAGGTAAATATAAAAATACAAATTTAGCTACAATTTATAAAAAAATAAAGCGCTTAAAGGACAAGGATGATATAAAAATAATTGATTTTGAACATTATGCTCCATCAAATGGACAGCCAGCATCTTTTATAGCCACAAAAATAAAAAATGAAAAAAATGAAACTATAGCTATTATAGTTATTCAAATACCTATAAATAAAGTTAATAATATAATGACAGGTAATCAAAACTGGGAAAATGAAGGTTTTGGTAAAACAGGAGAAGCTTATCTTATTGCCCAAGATTGTATGATGAGAAATGATTCAAGATTTTTTATTGAAGATAAACTTAATTATTTTAAACAAATTAAAAATAGAGGTGTTCAAAAAGAAAAAATAAAACAAATAAAACAAAATAAAACTACAGTATTATTTCAAGAAGTAAAAGGTCCAATTTGTAATAATATTTTAAATGTACAAAAAGGTATAGGGATAATTAAAGATTATAGAGGAATTGAAGTATTAAGTTCTTTTACACCCTTAAATATTAAAGGTTTAAATTGGATTATATTATCTGAGATAGATAAGAAAGAAGCTTTTGCTTATGTTAATCAAATTAAAAACAAAGTACTTTTTATTTTATTTTTAATTTTTATTTTTATTTTTATTACTTCTATAATTTTTTCTAAAACTATTACAAAACCTATATCAGTACTTATTTTAGCAGTTCAAAATTTAGGAACTGGTGATTTAACAAAAAGAATTAATATTAAATGTAATGATGAACTTGGTAAATTGGCAACCTGCTTTAATGATTCTTTAGATAAATTAGAAAAAATGACATACTCAGTTGAACATTTTACAAAATTGTCAATGACAGACGACCTAACTCAAATACATAATAGATTAAAATTTAATCATGCATTAGATATAGAAATCATAAGAGCAAAACGTACCAATACAAATTTTGCATTAGTAATGTTTGATATTGATCATTTCAAACATATTAATGATAATTATGGACATGATATAGGAGATGTTGCTTTGATAGAACTTGTAAATGTTGTCAATAAAACTATAAGGAAAACTGATATTTTTGCCAGATGGGGAGGAGAAGAATTTATGTTGTTATTATTAGATACTAAGTTGACAAATGCAGTTATTATGATAGAAAAAATTAGAATTAAAATAGAAAAGCATAATTTTAAAAAAATTAATAATTTAACTTGTAGTTTTGGTATTACAGTATTAAATAATAAAAAAGATACAAAAGAAAATATTATAAAAAGAGTTGATGAAATTTTATATAAAGCAAAAAATCAAGGAAGAAATAGAGTTGGGATATAGCAAAACTAATTTGAATAAACAAAAAATATGTAAATTTTTATGTAATTTATATACTATATAAGCGAAATTTATATTACTTTGTATTAGAATAATATTTGTATTTTAAACATAAGGAGTTTATATGAAAAAAACAATAAGTGTTGTACTAACAGGTGCTATTTTAGCTACATGGGCATTTGCAAAAGAAATTAAAGTTGGTGCAATAATGCCAATGTCTGGACCAATTGCAGCTTATGGACAAGTGACATATGATGGTGTTAAGCTAGCACATAAACTTAATTCAAAACTTAATAATGGAGATACAATTAAAATTGTGCTATTAGATAATAAAGGTGATAAAGTTGAAACTGCAAATGCAACAACTAGATTAATTGCTTCTGATAAAGTTGTAGCAATTTTAGGTGCCTTAACATCTACAAATACTGCTCAAACAATTGCAATAGCAAATAAGAAAAAAATTCCTGTCATTGCTTCAGTTGCAACAAATGACAAATTAACTTCAAGAAGAAAATATGCAAATAGAGTTTGTTTTACTGATTCTTTTCAAGGTGAAGTTGTTGCTAATTATGCTTTTAAAGATATGGGTTTAAAAACTGCTGTTGTTATAGTTGACCAAGCTCAAGTATATTCATTAGGGCTTGCAAAAGCATTTAAAAAAGCATTTAAAAAAGCTGGTGGAAAAGTTGTTAAAACTATTAAGATAACTTCAGGTGATAAAGATTTTAAAGCTGTAGTTTCACAAATTAAAAAAATTAATCCAGATCTTATGTTTTTACCATTATATCATCCAGAAGCTTCTATGATTTCACGTCAATCTAAACAATTAGGACTTGATAAACCAATGTTTTCTGGAGATGGTGTTGCTAATCAAACATTTATAGACCTTGGTGGAAAATCTGTTGAAGGATATATGTATACTGATTTCTTTGATTATACTAATCCTCCATCAAAAACTTCAGCTTCTTTTGTAGCTTTCCATGAAAAACAAACTGGTAAAAAAGAATTAAACTCTTTTACAGCACTTGGAGCAGATACTTATAATGTATTAATAGCAGCTATGAATAAATGTGATGATCCTACGAATAGTGTTTGTATTAACAAAGAAATTAAAAAAACTGTAAACTTTGATGGAGTATCTGGATCTATTAGTATTAATAAAAAAGGAAATGCTACAAGATCAGCAGTTATCAAAATAATTAGAAATGGTAAAGCTGTTTTTAAAGCTACTGTTAATCCTTAATTATCATTATTAACATATGTACGTAATAAAAAGTCTAACTTTTAGACTTTTTATATTTTAGTTAACAGGAGAATAAATGGACTTATTAACCTTTGTACAACAAATGGTAAATGGTTTTAGCCTAGGAAGTATGTATGCTCTTATTGCCATTGGTTACACTATGGTTTATGGTGTTTTAAGACTAATTAATTTTGCTCACGGTGATATTATGATGGTTGGAGCTTTTTTAGCATATACTTTTGTATCTATATTTAATCTACCTTTTAGTTTAAGTGTGTTTTTAGCCGTAAGTTTATCTGCCTTACTTGGTATGTTTATGGATAAAATTGCTTATAAACCTTTAAGGCAAGCACCAAAAATATCTCTTTTAATAACTGCAATTGGAATATCATTTTTTTTAGAAAATGCTTTTACTGTTTTTGCAGGTGGAACTCCAAGAGCATTTCGTGTTCCTGAATATATGGAACATATTTTCAATGTATCAGGTATTATTTTCTCTACAGCTTCTATTCTTGTTCCTATTATGACTTTGATTTTACTTATAGGAATTTTATTTATTTTATATAAAACAAAATATGGTATGGCAATTCGAGCCTTATCTTTTGATATTAAAACTGTTAATCTAATGGGTATTGATGCAAATACAATTATTGCTATAGTATTTGGTTTAGGCTCAGCCTTAGCTGCCATTGGTGGTATATTTTGGGTTATAAATTATCCTAGTGTTGAACCTATGATGGGTGTTTTAGTAGGACTTAAAGCATTTGCGGCTGCTGTTGTTGGTGGAATTGGTTCTGTAAGTGGTGCAGTTTTGGGTGGTTTTATTATTGGTTTTACTGAAGTTGTTGTAATTGCATTTTGGCCTGAAATGGGTGGTTATAAAGATGCTTTTGCTTTTGTGTTTTTAATTTTGGTTTTATTATTTAAACCAACTGGAATTATGGGACAAGACTTAGAAAAAAGTAGGTTTTAATAATGGAAAATAAAATATTTACTACAGACAGATTAATTAATTTAAGTATTATAATTGTAGCAATTTGGTTTATAACTTTTGCTCAAAATACTTTTGATGAATATACAATTAGAATTTTAAATAATGTAGCAATTTTTACAATACTAGCCGTTTCTTATAATCTAATAAATGGAATTACTGGACAATTTTCTTTGGAACCAAATGGTTTTATAGCTGTAGGTGCTTATGTAACGGCTATTTTAACACTAGATGCTGATGGTATGCTTTATCAATATGACATTGAAGACCCCTACCCTTGGATATTAGCACTTCAAGCTGATTTTGGTTTTGCTTTATTTTGTTCAGGTGTTATATCTTCTTTGTTAGCACTTAGTTTAGCTTTCCCAGTATTTCGTGTGAGAGGTGATTATCTAGCGATTGTTACACTTGGTTTTGGTTTTATTATTAGAATTTTAGCTATTAATTCTCCTGAAATTACAAATGGTTCTTTAGGAATAAATGATATTCCTGAAGCTTCTAATCTTTATTGGACAGGTGGACTTGCCATTTTGAGTGTCCTTGGAATTGCTAATATAATTTATTCAAAATTTGGTCGATCTATGAAAGCAGTTAGGGACGATGAAGATGCAGCAACTGCTATGGGTATTAATACTTTTAAAATCAAAACAATGGCATTTACAACTTCAGCATTCTTTGAAGGTGTTGGTGGTGGTTTATTAGCTGCCCTTTTAACATCTATTTCTCCAGATTTATTTTCATTTTTCTTAACATTTCAATTATTAATCATAATAGTTCTTGGAGGTCTTGGAAGTACAACAGGTGCTATTATTGGAACTATTTTTGTCATGGCAGGACTTGAATGGGCAAGATTTTTAGATGAACCTATGAATATATTAGGGTTTGAAACAGAAGCTATGCCAGGTATGCGTATGGTAGTGTTTTCATTGATTCTTATTTTTGTTATGCTTTTTGCAAGAGAAGGTTTTATGGGTAAAAAAGAATTCAAAGATTTATTTAAAAAAAATAAGGCAAACAAATGATTTTAGAAGTTTGTAATGTAAGTAAAAAATTTGGTGGGGTTACTGCTATAAAAGATACATCTTTTGAAATACAATCAAAAGAAATCTTTGGACTTATTGGTCCAAATGGTGCTGGAAAAACAACTATGTTTAATATTATTACAGGTAATTATGAACCAACACAAGGTAATATAAAATTTCATGGACAAATTATAAATGGCATAAAACCGTATAAAATAGTTCATAGAGGAATAGCAAGAACTTTTCAAAATATTAGATTATTTAATTCAATGAGTGTTATGGATAATGTTTTAATAGGTTTTGATTATCAAGCTGTATATACATATATTGAATCAATATTTCGTTTACCTAGATTTTTTAAAGAAGAAAAAAGAATAAGAAAAAGAGCAATAGAAATTATGGAAATTTTAGACATTGAAAAATATAAAGATGAGCTATCAAGTTCGCTATCTTATGGAAATCAAAGAAAAGTAGAAATTGCACGAGCTTTAGCTGCTAATCCTCAACTTTTATTATTAGATGAACCAGCAGCAGGTATGAACCCTAGAGAAACTCATGAACTAGCAGAATTATTCTTTAAGATTAGAGATGAATTCGATATAACTATTTTATTAATTGAGCATGACATGAAATTCGTAAATAAATTATGTGATAGAGTTATGGTACTTGATTATGGTAAAACCATTTTTACAGGACATATAAAAGATGCTATTAAAGATGAAGAAGTTATAAAGGCTTATTTAGGAGATTTTAAACATGCTTAAAATTACAAATTTACAAGTATATTATGGTTTGATAAAAGCAGTAAAAGAAATAAATTTTGAAGTAAAAAAAGGTCAGATAGTTTCACTAATTGGATCAAATGGAGCAGGTAAAACATCAACTTTACAAGCTATTGTAAATGATGTAAAAAGAAAAGGTGATTTAGTATTTGATGGACAAAATATCTCTAAGTTTAAAACTCACAAAATAATAAAAAATGGTATTGCTTTAGTTCCTGAGGGAAGAAGAGTATTTATCAATTTAACTATAGAAGAAAACTTAAGAATGGGTGCTTTTAACAATGATGAAAAATTTAATGAGTTAAAAGAAAAAATGTACAAAATGTTTAACAGACTTGATCAAAAAAGACATGATTTAGCTGGAACTATGAGTGGTGGTGAGCAACAAATGTTAGCAATTGCTAGAGCTTTGATGTCAAGTCCCAAACTTTTAATGTTAGATGAACCATCTTTAGGACTTGCTCCTAAAATTATAGGTGAGTTATTTGAAGTTATTCAAACACTAAGAGATGAAGGTATTACTATTTTACTTGTTGAACAAAATGCTTATGCTGCTTTAGATATATCAGATTATGCTTATGTTTTAGAAAATGGAAAAATAGTATTAGAAGATAAAGCAAAAAAACTTATTAAGACAGATGAAATTAGACAAAAGTATTTAGGGGCATAATATATAAATTTTATTTATATTTATACACCCCACAACTTAACTCATTAAAATATATAATTATATATTTATTTACTAAAATCAAAATTAAATTTAAAAAAAAGAACAATCTTTTTCAACAACCATCTATTTAAGAAAAAAATGCCATAATTTTGTCATTTATTTCACATATACTTCGTTGAGATATAAATTTATCTGATAAAAATTATAAAAAAGGATATTTTATGAAAATAGAAAGAATTCACCATGTTGCATATCGGTGTGCAAATGCTAAAAAAACAGTTCTTTGGTATAAAGAATTTATGAATATGGATTTTATACTTGCAATTGCAGAAAATAAAGTTCCATCAACAAAACAAAATGATCCTTATATGCACTTGTTCTTAGATGCAGGAGCAGGTAATGTTTTGGCCTTTTTTGAATTACCAAATTCTAAACCAGCTACAAAAGTAACTGATCCTAACACTCCTGCATGGTGTCAACATATAGCATTTAAAATATCTAGTATGGAAGAAATGTATGAAGCAAAGAAAAAATGGGAAGAAGGAGGACTAGAAGTAGTTGGTCCTACTAATCATGGCTTATTTATGGCTTTATATACGTATGACCCAGATGGTAATAGATTAGAATTATCCGTTGATATTGGAACAAAAGAAGAAAGAATTTTGGCTTTAGAAAAAATGAATAAAGTAAAATGGGAGATGTTAGATTATTTTGATGAACATCAAAAAGTTCCAGAGCATGCAGCATGGTTACATGAAATTGAGTTTTCTAAATAAAAAATTATAGGAGTTTAAATGAAGTTAGCTACACTAAAAAATCATACAAGGGATGGGCAATTAGTTATTGTAAGTAAAGACTTAACAAAATATATTGCCGTACCAGATATCTCTCAAACATTACAAAATGCTTTAGATAATTGGGATATTATATCACCTCTATTAATTGAAGTTTATAATAAACTAAATACAAACACTTTAAATAATAGTCAAATTTTTGAAGAAACAAACTGTGAATCTCCACTACCAAGAGCATATCAATGGGCTGATGGTTCTGCTTACCTTAATCATGTTGAACTTGTAAGACAAGCTAGAAATGCTAGTGTTCCAGAATCTTTTTATCAAGATCCTTTAATGTATCAAGGAGGTTCTGATAGTTTTATAGGTCCAAGAGATGATATAAGTTTAGCATGTGAGTCATGGGGAATTGATTTAGAAGCTGAAGTAGCCATTATCACAGATGATGTTCCTATGGGAGTGACCCCAGCAAATGCAAGTAAACATATAAAATTAATCATGTTAGTTAATGATGTATCTTTGAGAAATTTAATACCAGCAGAACTAGCAAAAGGATTTGGTTTTTTTCAATCAAAAGCATCTAGTGCATTTAGTCCAGTTTGTGTTACACCTGATGAGTTAAATGATTCTTGGAAAGATACAAAAGTAGATTTATTTTTGAATGTTCATCTTAATAATCAAGCATTTGGATTAACATTAGCAAGTCAAGATATGACTTTTGGATTTGATGAATTAGTAGCACATGCTGCAAAAAGTAGACCTTTAATAACTGGTACAATTATAGGTTCAGGAACAGTATCAAATAAATTAGATGGTGGACCTGGTAAAAAAATAGAAGATGGAGGAAGAGGTTATTCTTGTATAGCTGAAATTAGAATGATAGAAACTATTAAAAAGAAAGAATCTCTTACAGAGTATATGAAATTTGGAGATAATGTTCAAATTTCAATGAATGATAAAAATGGAAACTCTATTTTTGGTTTAATAAATCAAACAGTAGTTAAACAAGAAATATAACTATTACTTAAATAAAGGAATGATGATGTTAAAATTAAATAAAAAATTAATGAATTCAATACTACTTATGGTATTTATAACAGGTTTTGCTTATGCAGATAAAACTAAAACTATTAATGTATATTCATGGTTGCCACCAAAACATACAATGAATGCAAATGTATTACATACATGGGGAAAATGGATTGAAAAAGCAACACAAGGAAGAGTAAAAATCGATATTAAATATCCAGGAAGTCCAAAAGGTGTTTTAGACAATGTTGAAGATGGAGCTTATGAAGCTGGTTGGACATATCATGGTTTTTTCCCAGGAAGATTTGAATTAACTAAAATTGTAGAGTTACCAAATTTAGGTGTGGGAGCAGATAAAGCATCTGTAGGATATTGGAAAGTTTATAATAAATATTTTAGTAAATCAAATGAAAATGATGGTCTTGTTTTAGCAGGTTTATTTGTACATGCTCCAGGTCAAATACATTTAACAAAACCTATTTCTTCGTTAAAAGAACTAAAGGGTAAAAAAATCAGAATTGGTGGTGGAATACAGAGTCAAATTGCAAAAAAACTAAAAATTGAAGGTGTATCTCTTCCTGGAAATAAAGTTTATCAATCATTATCGCAAGGAATTACTGAAGGTGTTTTTATGCCAATGGGTGAGAAAAGAACTTTAAGACTAAAAGAAGTTGCTCCTTTTACATTAAAATTTCCAAATGGAATGTATTTGGGTAGTTTTGGAATTTATTTAAATCCAGCTTTTTTAAATTCATTAAAAAAAGAAGATAAAAAAGCTATTTTAGCAGTATCAGGTGAAAAATTATCCGCCCTTGCAGGTAAATATTGGCAAGAAGATACAATAATAGGTGAAGAAGATGCTAAAAAATATGGAAATGTAATTTTAGAAGCAAGTCCAAGTATTATAAAAGAATTTAATTCTTTAGTAAGTGGTTTTGATAAACAATGGATCAAAAAAGTTTCAAAAAAAGGCTTTGATGGAAAAGCTGCATTATCAGAATTAAGATCACTGGTAAAATAATATGCTTTCAAAACTTAGAACACTTGAAAAGATATGTGAATTTATTTTAAATTCCATATCGGCATTAGGCTTAATCTTTTTAGTTTGTATAACTACTATTGATGTAGGTGGAAGATTTTTATTTAATTCACCATTACCAGGGTCTACAGAGCTTACAGAACTTATTTTAGGTGTTGTAATATTTTCAGTATTACCTCATATTTGTTGGAAAAATGAAAATATTATTGTTGATGTTCTTTATAATAAATTAAGTGTTCCTTTTCGTAATATACTATTAATTTTTAAGAACATAGTTATTGGTATTTCTTTGTATTTTATTGGAAATAGACTAATGGTCTTAGCTTCAAGATCTGAAAAATATACTGAAACAACTGAATTATTAGAAATACCAATATACCCATTTATAGAATATATGGCTTTAATGTCTTATTTAACGGTTTTATTTATCATTGTTTTTGGAACATGTAATTCTTATTGTTCATATATGTCATATAAAAAAGGAATTCAAAAATGTTAGAGATGGGAATAGGCACTTTAGTATTAATTTTTTTAGTGTTATTTAGAGTACCTATTGGTTTTTCAATGGGATTAGTGGGTTTTTGTGGCTTTGCATATTTAGGTAATTATAACTGGATAGCTGCTTTAACTATGTCATCAAAAATCATAACTAATACTTCCCAAGAATACAGTTTGTCAATAATTCCTTTATTTGTACTAATGGGAAATTTAATGACAAGTGCTGGGATTTCCAGTGAACTGTATAAGGTCTCATACATACTAGTTGGTCATTTAAGAGGTGGTTTATCTATGGCTACAATAGTTGCAAGTGGATTTTTTGCAGCTATTTCAGGATCTAGTCTTGCTACTGTTGCAACTATGTCAAAAGTTTCAATGAAACCTATGTTGAAATATGGTTATAGTCCTTCATTAGCATCAGCTTCAATAGCTGCAGGTGGAACACTTGGGATTTTAATTCCTCCTAGCATTATCTTAGTTATTTATGGAGTTATTACAGAACAAAGTATTAGGGAGCTTTTCGCAGCTGGATTTATACCTGGATTATTAGGAGTTGTATTTTATTTGGGTGCTGTTATTTGGACTGTAAGAAGAGATCCAAGTGCAGGACCTGCTGGTAAAAAATGTACAAAAAAAGAAAATATAGATGCAATTAAAAACATTTGGGGAACACTATTTCTTTTTACTTTAGTAATGGGTGGAATTTATACAGGAATATTCACTCCAACTGAAGCTGCCGGAATTGGAGCAGCTGGTGCATTTATTATTACTGTATCAAAAAGGAATTTAACTATAAAATCTTTTTTTGATACCTTAGCACAAACAAGTAAAACTACTATTTCTTTATTTGTAATTATAATAGGAGCATTAATTTTTTCAAGTTTTGTTGATAAAGCAGGATTTTCAAATTACCTTTTAGAATTTATACAATCTTCTACTTTACCACCAATTGGTGTTATTTTTTTAATACTATTAATTTATATTATTTTAGGAGCTGTTTTTGAAAGTTTATCTATGATTTTATTAACTGTACCTATATTTTTTCCAATAGTTGAAGCCTTAGGTTTTGATTTAGTTTGGTTTGGGGTTTTAGTTGTTGTTGTAACTGAAATAAGTTTAATAACACCACCTTTAGGGATGAATGTTTTTGTTTTAGGAAATATAAGTAAAGATGTTGTAAATACATCTACAATTTTTAGAGGAATAACACCTTTTTTAATTGCTGATATTATTAGATTATTGTTGTTAACATTAGTACCTACAATTATTTTATTTTTGCCCCAATTATTATATAAATAAAGGATTATACAATGGAAAAATTTTTAACACTTAATCCAAAAGAAATATCAACACATAAATTACATTCGTATCTATTAAGTGCCGTTGCTCCTAGACCAATTGCACTTTCTAGTACGATGGATGACAATATGAATCCAAATTTATCACCGTTTAGTTTTTTTAATGTATTTAGTGCAAATCCTCCTATTATGATTTTTTCTCCAGCAAGAAGAGTAAAAAACAATACAACAAAAGATACCTTAGATAATGTTTTATCTACGAAAGAAGTTGTAATAAATATTGTAAGTTATGAAATAGTAGAACAAATGTCATTAAGTAGTAGCGAGTACCCTTCTTCTATAAATGAGTTTGAAAAAGCTGGATTTACAATGTTAGAATCAGATTTAATCAAACCTTTTAGAGTTAAAGAATCTCCTGTACAATTTGAATGTATTGTTCAAGATGTTGTTTCCTTGGGTGAAAAAGGTGGTGCTGGAAATTTAGTAATTTGTGAAATAGTAAAAATTCATATTAACAAAAAGATTCTAAATGATGATTTATCTATTAACCCACATAAAATTGATTTAGTAGCACGAGCTGGTGGTAATTTTTATACAAGGGCAAAAAAAGGTTTTTTTGAAATTCCAAAACCAATTAGTAATTTGGGTATAGGTTTTGATAATTTACCAAAAAAAATTTTAAATAGTTCAATTCTAAGTGGAAATGATTTAGCAAAATTAGCAAATGTTGAATCGTTACCTACAAAAGATGAGCTTGAAAATTTTAAAGAAGATAATATCTCCATAAAGGGGAAAAACTCTCATGAATTAGCAAAAATATTGTTACAAAAAAATGATATTTATAAGGCATGGAAAGTACTTTTATACAAGGATTAAATTATGAGTAAAATAATTAATATAAATAAAATTCAAGAATTTTTAAAAGATGGAATGACCATTGCAATTGGTGGTTTTATGGGTTGTGGAAACTCCCATAATATTATAGAAGAAATTTTAAAAACAGATGTAAAGAACTTAACACTTATTGCAACAGATACTGCTAAAGATGGATATGGCATTGGAAAGCTAATAGATGATAAAAGAATAACAAAGTTATATGCTTCTCATATTGGAACAAATAAAAACACACAAAAACAAGTAATTGAAGGATTTATAGAACTTGAATTAGTACCTCAAGGAACCTTAGCAGAGCGAATACGAGCAAAAGCGGCTGGTCTTGGAGGAGTATTAACACAAACTGGTTTAGGAACTGAGATTGAAGAAGGAAAAGATATTATAAATATTGGTGGAAAAGATTATATTTTAGAAAGGCCAATTCATATTGATATGGCATTTATAAAAGCATATAAATCAGATAAATCAGGTAATTTAATTTATAATGGTGCTACAAAAAATTTTAATATGCCAATGGCTGGAGCTGCCTCAATGTCAATTGCAGAAGTTGAAGAAATAGTTGAAAATGGTGAATTAGATCCAAACTTCATACACACCCCATTTATATATATTGATCATATAATAAAGGCATAATATGGAAGCAAAAGAAATTATTGCAACAAGGGTTGCAAAAGAGTTTAAAAATGGTGATTTTGTAAATTTAGGTATAGGACTTCCTACGATGGCTGCTAATTATATTTCAAAAGATATACACGTAAATTTACATTCAGAAAATGGATTTGCTGGTATTTGGGATAAAGCCACACCAGAAACTTTAGATAAAGATGTGGTTGATGCTGGTGGAACAAATGTTGTTTTACAAAAAGGTGGAATGTTTTTTGATTCTCTTACCTCCTTTGAAATAATTCGTGGAGGACATTTAGATATGACTGTTTTAGGTGCCTTAGAAGTTGATGAAAAAGGAAACTTAGCAAACTGGAAAATTCCAGGAAAGCTTCTTCCTGGAATGGGTGGAGCAATGGATTTAGTAAATGGCGCTAAAAGAGTAATTATTTCTATGCTTCACACAGCTCGTGGTAAACCAAAAGTTTTAAAGAAGTGTACTCTACCTCTAACTGGTAAAAGTGTAGTTGATATGATAATTACAGAACTGGGTGTTTTTGAATTTATAAATAAAGAACTTTTTTTAACAGAATTAAACCAAGGTATTAGTTTATCAGAAATTAAAAAACACACCCCCGCTTCTTATAAAATTGCTCTTAAAAATTAAATGAATAAGTCAAGGATTTTAAAATGAAAGTTTATATAGTTAAAGCAAAAAGAAGTGCTATTGGGAGTTATTTAGGAATACTAAAAGACATTTCACCTGGACACTTAGCAGGTGAAGTTATAAAAAACCTTATTAAAGGTATTGATAAAAAGATCATTGATGAAGTAATTGTAGGAAATATTTTAAGTGCAGGTCATGCTCAAGGAATTGGAAGACAAGCTTCTATATATGCAGGGCTACCAGAATCAACAGTTGCATATTCATTAAATATGTTATGTGGTTCTGGCATGAAAGCAGTAATGAATGCAGTATCTCAAATAAAAGCTGGGAATAGTAATATAATCATTGCAGGTGGAGTAGAAAACATGTCTCAAGCACCTTATTTAATTCCTTCATCTGGACGATTAGGACTTGGTCTTGGAAATGTTAAAGTACTTGATTCAATGGTAAATGATGCCTTAACAGACGCTTTTGGTGGCTATCATATGGGAATCACAGCAGAAAATATTGCTAATAAATATCAAATAAGTAAAAAAGAACAAGATTTATATGCTATAAATTCTCAGAAAAAAGCAATAAAAGCAGATGATGCAGGAGTTTTTAAAGATGAAATCACACCCATCATACTTAAGTCAAAAAAAACTGAAAGTATTTTTTATAAAGATGAATACATCAATAGAGCAACAAGTTTTGAAAAATTATCATCTTTAAAAGCTGTATTTACAAAAGATGGAACAGTAAGTGCTGGAAATTCTTCTGGAATTAATGATGGTGCTAGTTTTACACTTATTGCTTCAGAAGATGCTGTTAAAGAATATAATTTAAAACCTCTTGTTGAAATTATTGATTCTTCACAAGTTGGAGTTGATCCAAAACTTATGGGACTAAGCCCTGCTTATGCAATAGAAAAATTATTAATTCAAAACAATTTACATATAAATGATATTGATATTTTAGAAATAAATGAAGCTTTTTCAGCACAAAGCTTAGGTGTATTTAAGATTTTAAAAGAAAAATTTGATATAAACCAATATTTTATTAATACAAAAATCAATGTAAATGGTGGTTCAATTGCATTAGGGCATCCAGTTGGAGCTAGTGGAAATAGAATAATTGTATCGTTAGTACATGAAATGTTAAAACAAAAATCAACATATGGCTTAGCATCGTTATGTATAGGTGGTGGATTAGGTACAGCTATTTTACTTAAAAATGTATAACAAATATGCTACTATATAGCTAAATCCTATACAATGGAAAAAAAATGAAAACAAAATATGATAGTACATTAGTAAATAAACTTAATTTTGAAAATGTATTATTAGACTCCCTTCCTAATCCAGTATATTATAAAGACACAAATGGAAAATTTATAAGATGTAATAGTTCTTTTTCTAAACTTGTCAATACTTCTAAAAAAGATATTATTGGTAAATTAGCTTATAAATTTTTTCCAAAATCTGTAGCTAATCGACATAAATCAATTGATAAAATCATAATGAAAACTTTAGAAAACTATGCTGATGAGATCATTTTTCCTTTACAAAATGGTGAAATAAAATATTTTATTTTAAATAAAGCAGTTTATTTAAATCAAGATGGCAGTGTTGGTGGAATTGTATGTGTAATGAATGATATCACTCAAAGTATAAAAGAAAAAGAATTTTTAATACAACAAAGTAAATTAGCAGAAATGGGTGAAATGGTAGCTTCAATTGCTCATCAATGGAATGAACCATTAGTTGAAATATCAGCACAAGTTCAAAAAATACAATTAAATTATCTTTTGAATAAAGTAAATAAAAATATAATGTCAAATTTTGTTAATGATACAATGGTTCAAATAAAATATATGTCTGACACATTAAGTGATTTTAGAAACTTTTTAAAACCATCAACTATTAAAAAAGAATTTTTAATTAAAAAATCTATTGATGAAATATTTGAAATAGTAGGAAAACAAATATTTTATTTTAATATAAAAATAGCTTTTGATTATGAGAATGAGAAAATTAAGATTTTTGGCTATGAAAATGAGTTAAAACAAGTCCTGTTAAATATAATTAATAATGCAAAACATAAAATTATAAAAAAAAATAAAAATGATGATTTTAAAGGTATTATTACTATAAAAATATATAGTGATAATGAATTTAATATTATTGACATTAGAGATAATGCAGGTTCAATTGATAAAACAATAATAGATCAACTCTTTGAACCATTTTTTACGACAAAAGTAGATGGAACTGGGTTTGGTTTATATATGGCTAAAATTATTATTCAAGATAATATGTCTGGAAAAATTTTAGTAAAAAATGATCATGATGATAATGTTATCTTTTCTATTAAAATACCTAAATACACAAATGGAAATATATTATGAAAATACTTTTACTAGAAGATAATCAAACATTAAATGAAACAATAACACTAAAATTAGAACTAAAAGGCTATAAAGTAAGTTCTTATGTTAATGGAACAGATGCAATTAATAATATAGATAATGGATTTACATGTTTTATTTTAGATATTAATGTTCCTTGTATTGATGGTGTAAAAATATTAAAAAAAATAAGAGATTATTATTTAGATATCCCTGTTATTATCATTTCTGCAACTGTAGAGCTAGATATAATAAAACAATCTTATGATTTTGGTTGCAATGATTATCTAAAAAAACCATTTTTTATAGATGAATTAGAAATTAAAGTTGATAAACTTTGTAAAATACCAAAGAATATAATTAAGTTTGATGAAAACTGTTTTTTTAATTTTGAAGAAAAATCACTAACTATTAATAATAAAAAAAATGAACTCACACAAAAAGAAACCTTAATAATGAATCTATTTTTAGAAAATAAAAATACAATTGTATCTTATGAAAATATTCAAAATTATGTTTGGGAAGGTGAATATACTTC